>VMDJ01000102.1 GCA_008080925.1 Gammaproteobacteria bacterium | reverse complement strand
ATCACGATCACGCGTTTCCCAGATCACACCACGGTTACGATCTGTCTCAGTGCCTGAGAATTTCTCTTCCATACCGTAATGGGTCATGAAGATCTCAGTTTGATCACCCGAACGCTCGAAACGCAAACGATAAGCATCTCGGAAGCCGGTTTCATACAAACCTTCAAGCACGCCACTTAATGTGCGAGTAATAATGTCGTCACCAAGCAGCGCTCTGTTTTCTAACCAGCTCGTTAGCATGATGCCAGCCTCTGGATCCTGCTCTGTCAGCAACACACCTTGGTCTTGCCAGAAGTCGAGTACACGATCCCATAAAGCATCAGGGTCAGCTTTAACGGTCAACCAACGCACATCACCATCGCGTTCGATTCGCATATCTGGATTCGCTGGCAACACACTACCGCCAGTCCGCATCGCACCACCCTGACCACGCAAACTACGATCGACGACATATTCAGAGTAGTTAGTGCCAACACCCGCAAAGTTATCAGGCACTGCCATACGGTCATTCACACGTGATGAGGTCAGATCCGGTGGGAGCTCAAGATTCTTCTCAGCTTGTTGCTCGCGCTTATACTCAACCTGCTTATCAGGGATCAGACCGTCTGTATCTAAGCTGCTGCAACCTGCCAATGAAATCGCTAAGCCTGCGATGATGTAACCGTACTTCATGAAAAACCTTTGTTGTTATTTCGTTTCAATGCCCGCTTGAGCCAACGCGTCACGCACCGGCGCTTCAGCGTGCGCTGACAAACGAGTGAGCGGGAGACGGATACCAAAACCCATCATACCCATCGCACCCAATGCCCACTTAACAGGAATTGGATTCGACTCAACGAATAGAGACTTATGCAATCCCGATAAGTTCGCATCAATGTTAGCTGCCGCATCTGCGTCTTTATTCAGCGCCGCCTGACACATCTCATGCATCGCTTTTGGTGCAACGTTTGCGGTAACCGAAATATCACCATCTGCACCCAACAACATAGCTTCACGTGCTGTCGCATCATCGCCACTGTAAATCGCAAAATCCGCAGGTACCTCAGCACGTAACTTTTCAATACGTGCTAGATCACCGGTCGCTTCTTTCACACCAATGATGTTGGAGATACTCGATAAACGCACGATTGTCTCAGGTTGCATATCAACTGCTGTGCGACCCGGTACGTTATAAAGAATTTGAGGGATATCCACCGCCTCAGCAATCGCCTTATGGTGCTGATATAGACCCTCTTGCGTTGGTTTGTTGTAATAGGGCGTTACTAGCAAGCAAGCATCTACACCTGCTGTTTTAGCACACTTGGTTAAACTAATGGCCTCAGAGGTGCTGTTAGCGCCTGTGCCCGCAATCACAGGAATACGACCGTTAGCTATCTCAACCACACGACGGATCGTGTGACAGTGCTCTTCCTCATCCAGCGTCGCTGACTCACCCGTGGTACCCACTGCCACAATGGCATCGGTACCTTCTGCGATATGCCACTCGACCAAACGCTCAAGCGCTACCTGATCGACTGCGCCATCATCGGTCATCGGGGTTACTAAGGCGACAAGACTGCCACGAATCATGTTGTGCTCCACCACTGATTAAGCCACAAATTCTAACGTATTCAAGGAGTCTGGGCGAAATTGTTTTCCCCTTTCAGGCATAAAAAAGCCGGCATCCCAAACAAGAAGCCGGCTGATTTTTCAGCAAAATGAATTAGCTCATGTCGAGATCATCTTGAACCTGCTCTACACCCTTCAGAGCACACATCTCATCGGTTTCACCACTTGGCGCACCAGAGACACCGACACCACCAACCAATGAGCCCGCCGCCTGAATAGGCACACCACCTGGCGACATCACCACACCCGGCGCACGACCAATCGGTGTATTCGCACGATCATTCAAACCCGAGGTGGCAACATTAAACATCACAGCCGCATACGCTTTGCCTTGGCTGATTGGCAAGGTAATAGTTGGTGCAATCGTGTCACGCATCACTACCTGTGCAATGCCATCACGATCCACCACGGTAACACCAATCTGTATACCTTCTTTACGGCACGCTTCAATCGCACCTTGGGCAATCTTCTGCGCAGTCTCCAAAGACATACGCTTCACGTTCACCATCATAGGCTCTTCCGCTAAAGCGACTGAGCTTAATGCGGCCATCGTGGTTGCTGCAATCAACTGCTTTACATTCATCTCTTTCCCCCTGGAATTGAATTAACTAAACCGTTTTTCAACGTATTCGTTGACCAACTGTTGAAACTCTTCGGCAATCTTGTCGCCTTTTAACGTCACTGCTTTTTCACCATCAATAAAAACGGGTGCCGCAGGTCGCTCACCAGTACCCGGTAAGCTGATGCCTATATCAGCATGTTTACTCTCACCTGGCCCGTTCACTACACAACCCATGACCGCGACATTCAACGCTTCAACACCAGGGTATTTCTGACGCCAAATCGGCATCTGATTTCTCAGGTATGACTGGATGTCCTGCGCTAACTGCTGAAAATAGGTACTCGTCGTACGACCACAACCAGGACACGCAATCACTTGCGGCATAAAGGCTCGTAAACCCATCGACTGCAAAATCTCTTGGCCTACACGCACCTCTTGAGTGCGATCACCGCCTGGTTCTGGTGTCAATGAAATACGGATAGTGTCGCCAATGCCTTCTTGCAAAAGCACTGATAAAGCCGCCGTAGAAGCCACAATACCTTTCGAACCCATACCCGCTTCAGTCAGACCCAGATGCAATGCGTAATCACAACGCTGTGCGAGCTTTTCATACACACGAATCAAATCTTGCACGCCACTCATCTTGCACGAGAGCACGATCTTATCTTTCGGCAAACCAATCTCGACTGCCTTATCAGCACTTTGCAGCGCAGACGTCACCATGATTTCACTCATGATCGATTCGGCATCTAACGGCTCATCAGCTTTGGCATTCGCGTCCATCATCGATGCCACTAAACCTTTATCAAGCGAGCCCCAGTTGACACCGATACGTACCGCTTTATCGTATTTAATCGCTGCTTCAATCATGCTGGCGAACTGTGCATCACGCTTTTCACCACTCCCCACATTGCCCGGGTTGATGCGATATTTTGCGAGTGCTTGCGCACACTCTGGGTAGTCTTCAAGCAAGCGATGACCATTGAAATGAAAGTCACCGACCAAAGGCACATCACAACCTTGCGCATCGAGCTGCTGACGGATCTGCGCAACGGCAGCAGCCGATTCTTCATTGTTCACGGTGATGCGCACAAGCTCTGAACCCGCTCGTGCTAAATCAATGATCTGCGCAACCGTACCGGCAATGTCTGCGGTATCCGTGTTGGTCATTGACTGAACCACCACTGGTGCATCCCCACCTACGCGGACATGCCCGATCCGCACACACTGCGTTTTATGACGTTGAATCGTTGTTTTCATGAAACTGCTTTGAAATTTAACCAATGGGCGCAGTGTACCGGAGCAAAAAAAAACCCGATACCGCAATCACGATATCGGGTTGATTCAGCCTTTTAAGCTTATTTTTTCAGACGGTTAATACCCATCAAGCTCAAAATGTACTTTTCATAGATAGGCTCAGAGGTGCCCTTCTTCATCTTACGTAAGAAGTATTTCTCGAAAGCGATCTTCGCTAAGTGAACCCACTTGCCCGACTTAAACCATGCCACGTTACGTGGTGGGATCTGTGGCAAGGCAACGAATGCCGCACCGGTATCACCCATGTCCGCCAAACAAATTGCGTTCCAAGTACCTTTCTCTGATGGCTCTTTGCCTTCCAACTCATTGTGGATGTTATGAACCAATGCAGTCACCATCGACTCAATCATGTAACCGGTCTTAGGTGCGCCCGTTGGAACGGGTGTTGCTTCAACAGGCGGAATAGCAATACAAACGCCTGCTGAATAGATATTTTTATAGGTTGGATTGCGTTGATGCTCATCAACAAACACAAAGCCACGTGGATTACACAACTCAGGTACATCAGCGACACATTGAACACCTTTGAACGCTGGCAACATCATCGCCATGTCAAAATCGATCTCAAGATCTTTGATCTTTTCGCCGTGCTCGCTGTATTGCTCAACGTGCAACTTATTTTCTTCAACCTTCGTGGTTTTCGCATTAGTCACCCATTCCATATGGTGATTGCGCATCGCAGATTCGAGCATACCTTTAGAGTCGCCCACACCGCCTAACCCTAAGTGGCCAATGTATGGCTCAGAAGACACATACTTAATCTTTACCTTGTCACGCATCTTACGCTTACGCAGGTCAGCATCCAGAATGAACGCAAACTCATAAGCTGGACCGAAACAAGAGGCAAATGGCATCGCACCAACCACAATGGTGCCGCTACCTTTCTCAAGAAGCTTTTGATAATCGCTATAAACGCCTTCTGCGTGATCAATCGTACAGATCGAATGGGTATGACCCGCAGGACCTGAACCTTCAACCTCTTCGAATGCCAAACGTGGACCGGTAGTGATAACCAAATAATCGTAATCAACGACATCGCCGCCATCCAAAATCAACTTTGAATTTGGCGCATCGATCTTTTCGCAACGCTTAGCAATGAAGTTAATACCGCGACGCTCTAAACGAGGTGCGATATCAAAAGTAATATCACCACGATCACGCCAGCCCACACCAACCCATGGGTTTGATGGCACAAACTGGAAATATGGATTTTCGCTGACGACAGTAATTTGGTGCTCACGGCCCAATTCGTCACGCAATTCGTATGCAGCTGGCATACCGCCAGTACCCGCTCCTAAGACAACAATATGTGCCATTGGCAGACTCCTTAAAAAGTTATTGAATAGCGAGATTGGGATCCCGTCTTTTTATCCACACCGTTAGCGGGTGTTTAGTACGCTGATTATCTTAGGGAAATCCCTCTTTTTGCAACAGGTTTTAGACTGTAGACATAAAAAAGCCGGCAAAAGCCGGCTTTTTTGAGATTCAGGTCGTTAAACGATTAGAAATCGCCGTTAACGCCTGCCTCCACGATGCTGTAGATGTCATCACGAACTTTCTTCGCCAACTTAGTTAGCTCAGGAGTCAATTCAACTGCGTGCAGCATCATGTCCATATTCATGGTGACCAACCAGCCATTACCTTCTGCGTCTTCAATCGCCGCAATACGACATGGCAAGAAGCCCGCAAAGATCATGTTGTACTCAACCATCTCTTTAGCAATCAGTGAGTCACAGAACGCCAAGATGTGCATCTTACGACCTGGCTTACCAGTTTTTGCTTCTACGTCTTTACTCAATGGCAGCTCAGCAACCAGCTTGAAGTTCAACGCAGTCGCGCGTGATTTCATGCCTTCGATAGCATCATCAAGCGATACACCTTCAACCAACTTAAAACGCTGAATGCTGTTTTCAATCATTTGCTGTGCAACAGCCTTATCGAAAGCAGGCGCTTTAACTTCTTGTTTTTTCTTACCGTGATGATCAGCGTGAGCTGAAGTCACCATCGCCAATGCAACCAATGCAGCTGTAATTAACTTCTTCATTAATGTTTCCTCAAGGACTGAATTTGTAGGCTCCACTCTGTGAAATCACGGTGAGCTTTTTTCTTGAGGGGTCGATTCTATAGAAATCGAATAAAAAATCACCCGAAATTACGTCCTCGCCAAATCCAACATACTTTATATATAGTGCATCGACTTTCATAAGGAGCGCGCCTTGCCCCAAACCTCCCGCGACTGGATATTTGCGATCAGCCTTAGTGTGCTTGCCTGCTTCTTGCTCGCTGGTATGGATAATTTAGGCAAAATCCTGATGCGTGACGGCCTGCCTGCTGCCCAAGTGGTCTGGGCACGTTATTCGTTTCACACACTTTTAGTCTTTCTTGTTTTGTTACCGCAAAGAGAGGTGCTATTTCAGCTTTCAGCGCACCCTTGGATTCAGTTTTTTAGAGGCCTGAGCCTTCTTGCCATGACCTTATGTGCGTATAACGCTTTTAAACATGCGCCAATCGGAGAAGCTACCGCAATCATGCTGCTTGCCCCTTTGATCGTCACATTACTTGCAGGTTGGCTACTTAAAGAAAAAGTCTTGTGGTGGCATTGGCTTGCGGCACTGTTAGGCTTTAGTGGCGTTATCGCAATCACACAACCCGGCATAGAAAACACCAATCCTTATCTCTACCTCGCATTAGTTGCTGCTTTCTTTTACGCCTTCTATTTACTCATGACACGCTATCTACGCGGACGTGATCACAACCTTAAGACCTTACTCAACGCGACACTCATTGGTAGTGTTGTGATGAGTCTTGTTGTTCTGCCTTATTGGCAGCCACCCACGATACAACAATGGTTGATATTGATTAGCTTGGGTGTACTCGGTGCTTTGGGCCACTTCTGCATCATTAA
This sequence comes from Gammaproteobacteria bacterium, assembly GCA_008080925.1. Classification (GTDB taxonomy): domain Bacteria; phylum Pseudomonadota; class Gammaproteobacteria; order Chromatiales; family Chromatiaceae; genus VMDJ01. Next base: position 4,470 of record VMDJ01000102.1, on the reverse strand, counting down.
GGCTTATAACTTTGGAGATGCCTCATCGTTATCACCACTCCTTAACACACAAATTTTTGCAGCCGCTTTGTTTAGTAGTTTTATCTTTGATGATCCTCTAACAACCGGTTTTATGGTTGGCGCGTTGTTCATTATCTCTGGTGCAATTGTGTTGTGGTTAGGCCACCTAAAACGCTTGGATAGTAGTCAGTAAGTTAGAACATAAGTGAAATCTTATGTTCGTATAAAACTTTGACATTAGTATAAATACCAACAACAATTCACTTGTTGAATAATCAACGCTGTCTAAGTTGGATCAGATGTATTGAGTTTGTCTGAATAATAAAAGCAACAGACATTTTCAAATTGGTTCCCCTTAAACAGAATAACTACTAACTACCAACTGCGGAGCGATCGAGATATGGATAATAATGCATCCAAATATTGGCAAGCGAATGTTCGTCTTGTCAGCATCTTGTTGGTGATCTGGTTTGTCGTTTCATACGGCTTCGGGATCATCCTCGCTGAGCCTCTCAATGCCATAAAAATTGGCGGCGTGGGTCTCGGTTTCTGGTTTGCACAGAACGGTTCAATTTATGTGTTCCTAGGTCTGTGTTTCTACTACGCATCTCAGATGAACAAACTGGATAAACAGTTTGGCGTGTCTGAAGATTAATAGGAGCAAACCATGGATCTAAGTACACTTACATATATTGTCGTTGGCGCGACCTTCTTGCTCTACATCGGTATTGCGATTTGGGCACGTGCGGGAAGCACCGGCGAATTCTACGTTGCAGGCAAAGGCGTTCACCCAGTAGCTAACGGTATGGCAACTGCGGCGGACTGGATGTCAGCAGCATCATTTATCTCAATGGCAGGCTTGATTGCGTTCAACGGCTACGGTGCATCAGTGTTCCTGATGGGCTGGACCGGTGGTTACGTATTGTTGGCAATGTTGCTAGCACCTTACCTACGTAAGTTCGGTAAGTTCACCGTGCCTGAGTTCATCGGCGAGCGCTTCTACTCTAAGGGTGCACGTCTTGTAGCGGTTATCTGTTTGATCTTGGCTTCGGTTACTTACGTAATCGGTCAGATGAAAGGTATCGGTGTTGCGTTCTCTCGCTTCCTCGAGACTTCATATGAGCAAGGCCTGTTCATCGGTATGGGTATCGTATTCATCTACGCAGTATTGGGTGGTATGAAAGGTATTACTTATACTCAGATCGCTCAGTACATCGTATTGATCTTCGCTTACACCATCCCAGCTGTGTTTATTTCACTGAACATCACTGGCAACCCACTACCTCAGTTGGGTTTGATTGGCACCATGGCTGATGGCTCTGGTATCTCCATGATGGATAAGCTCGACATGGTGGTTACCGACCTCGGCTTTAAAGAGTACTCAACTCAATTGATGGGTAGCAAACTGAACATGTTTGTTTACACCGTTTCATTGATGATCGGTACTGCTGGCTTGCCACACGTCATCATCCGTTTCTTCACCGTACCAAAGGTTGCAGACGCTCGTTCATCTGCTGCATGGGCATTGGTCTTCATCGCGATCCTTTACACCACTGCGCCTGCAGTAGGTTCTATGGCTCGTTTGAACCTAATGAACACCATCCAAACTGGTCCTGTTGGTGAAGCAACTGCAAACCTCGAGTATGCGAAAGCTCCTCAGTGGTTCTACAACTGGGAAAAAACTGGTTTGTTGAAGTATGAAGATAAGAACGGCGACGGTCGTATCCAGTACTACAACGACAAGAACCCAGAAATGGCTGCTAAAGCTGAAGCATTCGGTTGGAAAGGCAACGAAATGACCAAAGTCGACCGTGACATCATGGTATTGGCTAACCCAGAAATCGCTGGTCTCCCTAACTGGGTAATCGCGATCGTTGTTGCGGGTGGTTTGGCTGCGGCACTGTCTACAGCAGCAGGTCTGTTGTTGGCAATCGCATCTGCGGTATCACACGACGTTATCAAAGGCATGATCAACCCAGACATCTCAGAGAAAGGCGAATTGATGGCTTCTCGTCTGTCGATGGTTGGTGCGATCGCATTGGCTGGTTACTTCGGTCTACACCCTCCTGGCTTCGCGGCTGGTACGGTAGCGATCGCGTTCGGTCTTGCAGCCTCTTCAATCTTCCCAGTACTGATGATGGGTATCTTTAACAAAGGTATGAACCGTCAAGGTGCTATCGCAGGCATGATCGCTGGTATCAGCGTAACCATGTTCTACGTGTTCCAGGAAAAGGGTATCCTCTTCATCCCTGGCACCGCAGAAATCCTGCAGTGGGAAGGCTACACAAAGAGCTGGTTTATGGGTATTTCGGTTAACGCCTTCGGCGCAATCGGTGCACTGGTGAACTTCATTGTGGCAATCGTTGTTTCTAAAATGACTGCGCCACCACCACAGCATATCCAAGACCTTGTTGAAGATATTCGCGTACCTAAAGGTGCGGGTGCAGCGTCAGCTCACTAATATCTAAAACAACCCTTTTAAGCCCCGCACCAGCGGGGCTTTTTTTTACAATGAAAAAATAAAAATTCTTAGGAGTATCAGAATGTCACGTGCATTTAATTTCAGCGCTGGCCCAGCCATGTTGCCGACAGCAGTAATCGAACGAGCACAAGCCGAGATGGCTGATTGGAATGGATCAGGTATGTCTGTGATGGAAATGAGTCATCGCGGTAAGGAATACATGAGCATCGCAGCTCAAGCCGAAACTGATCTGCGCGCACTGATGAATATTCCTGATAACTACAAAGTGCTGTTCTTACAAGGCGGGGCTTCTCAGCAATTCTCAGCGATCCCACTCAATCTGATGCGTGGTAAGAGCGCCGACTACATCAACACCGGTATGTGGTCTAAAAAAGCGATTGGAGAGGCGAAACGTTTTGGTGATGTTCGCGTCGCGGCAAGCACTGAAGACACTAACTTCACCACCGTGCCTGCAGTAGATGCTTTAAACCTCGATAGCAATGCGGCTTACGTGCATTACACCCCGAATGAAACTATCGGTGGTGTTGAGTTCCCTTACATTCCTGACACAGGCAACTCACCGCTGATTGCCGATATGTCATCAACCATCTTGTCGCGTCCCATTGATGTGGCCAAGTTCGGCATGATCTACGCTGGCGCACAAAAGAACATTGGCCCTGCGGGTCTTACCATCGTGATCATTCGTGATGATCTGATTGGCCACGCAAAAGATGGCACGCCAATCACCTTGGATTACAAAACACCGGCTGAAAATGAGTCGATGTATAACACTCCACCGACCTACAGCTGGTATATGGCAGGTCTGGTCTTTGACTGGTTACGTCAAAACGGTGGTCTGGAAGCAATGGGTCAAACCAATCAACGTAAAGCTGAAAAGTTATATGCCGCGATTGATGGCTCAGACTTTTATGCCAACCCCGTTGAGACATCTGCTCGCTCATGGATGAACGTTCCATTCACACTGGCGAACGCTGATCTAGATGCTGACTTCTTAGCCGGCGCAAAGAATGCCGGTCTCCTGACGCTGAAAGGTCACCGCTCTGTTGGTGGCATGCGTGCGAGTATCTATAACGCGATGCCAGAAGAAGGTATCGACACTCTCGTGAGCTTCATGGCTGAATTTGAACGCACCAAGGGGTAAAGCAGAATGTCGAAGTTTAAAGTTCTTACGCTTAACAACATCGCTACCGAAGGCCTTGATCGCTTACCGCGTGATAACTACGAAATCGCTTCGGAAATTGGCCACCCTGATGCCATCTTGCTGCGTTCGTACAAAATGCATGACATGGAGATTCCAGACACGCTACGTGCCGTAGGTCGTGCTGGCGCGGGCACCAATAACATCCCTGTCGACAAGATGACCGAGAAAGGTATTCCGGTCTTTAACGCACCCGGTGCCAATGCCAATGCGGTTAAGGAGTTGGTTATTGCTGGCATGTTGATGGCCTCACGAAACATCGCGCAAGCATGGGACTACGCAAGCAACCTTGAAGGTGATGATGCGCAAATTGGCAAAGATGTCGAAGCCGGTAAGAAAAAATATGTTGGCTTTGAATTACCTGGCCGCACGCTAGGTGTCATTGGTCTTGGCGCGATAGGCGTTCAAATCGCTAACGCAGCGATTGCGCTCGGCATGAAAGTCATCGGCTTTGACCCATCCGTTACCATTCAAAGCGCTTGGAAACTCTCTGCAGAGGCTGAGCGCGCAAACAGCGTTGATGAATTACTCAGCAAAGCGGACTTTGTAACCTTCCACGTACCCTTAATTGATGCGACCCGCAACATGATCAATGCCGATCGCTTGCAACGCATGAAAGATAACGTAGTGATCCTAAACTTTGCGCGTGACGGCATTGTCGACGACGCTGCGGTTCTTAAGGCATTAGATGATGGCAAGGTCTACGCCTACATCTCCGACTTTCCAAGTAACGAAAACAAAAACCATCCACGTGTCATTGTGCTGCCTCACTTAGGCGCCTCAACCGGTG
>VMDJ01000151.1 GCA_008080925.1 Gammaproteobacteria bacterium | reverse complement strand
GGCATCACAAATTCAATCTCAGGTGACGGAGGCGCTCACTGAAGATGTTGGTGCGGGTGATCTGACCGCATCATTGATCGACTCGAATACGCTTGCTCAAGCAACCGTGATTAGTCGTGAATCAGCGGTGGTGTGTGGTGTTGCATGGTTCAACGAAGTCTTTGCGCAGATTGATTCGGCGGTTGAGATTGATTGGGCTGTTGTTGATGGCGATGAAGTCGAAGCTGATCAAGTGCTTTGTCGCATTCATGGTTTGGCAAGTTCCGTATTAACAGCTGAACGTACAGCACTGAATTTTTTACAGACCCTGTCAGCGACGGCTTCTAAAGCAGCAGAGTATGTCAAAGCGGTAGAAGATACCGGTGTACGCATCCTTGATACTCGCAAGACGATTCCCGGGCTTCGCATGGCGCAGAAGTATGCAGTGACCTGTGGTGGCGCATCAAATCATCGCATGGGATTGCACGATGCGATTCTCATTAAAGAGAATCATATTGAATCTGCCGGTACGGTAACTGCGGCATTGCATCGTGCGTTTGCCGAACATCCAAATGTTGAGATCGAGATTGAAGTCGAGACACATGAGCAGTTAGAAGAAGCGCTAGCTGCTGGTGTAAAGCGAGTGCTGCTCGACAATATGAGTTTGCCGCAGTTGCGTGAAGCGGTTGAGATTAATCAGGGTCGTGCGCGACTCGAAGCCTCAGGCGGCGTTAATTTAGATACCGTACGTGATATTGCGCAAACTGGCGTGGATGACATTTCGGTCGGTGAGATAACCAAAGATATTCGCGCAATTGATTTTTCGATGCGCTTTGTAGCAGAGGCTTAAGGTCTCAGAGGACATGATATGAAGATTCAAGATAAAACAGTCGTTGCCTGTAACTTCAAACTCTACGACCAAGATAACAACCTGATCGATTCGTCAGATAACGAAGGCCCTTTGATGTACCTGCATGGCATGGGCGAGTTATTGCCGGGCTTGGAAGTTGCCCTAAGTGGCCACGAGGTTGGCGATAAATTTGAAGTGCCACTGAGTGCTGATGATGCTTTTGGTGATATTGATGAGCGGTTGATTGATGTTGTACCGCGCAGCAGTTTCCCTGGTATCGATGTGATTGAAGTGGGTATGCGCTTTGAGACCGAGATGGAAGATGGCTCAGTGGTGCTGGTTCGCGTGATCGATGTGGACGATAAAACGGTTACCGTTGATGGTAACCACGAGTTAGCTGGGCGCGATATTCGTTTTGACCTTGAGGTTATCGAAGTGCGCCAAGCAACAGAAACTGAGCTACAACATGGCCATGCACACGGTGCTGACGGCCACTGTCATGGCTAAGCTTTAAGCAAAACGTTTTTCTAAATAAGCGATGATGTCGTTGGATTCATACATCCAACGTGCTTCGCCATCTTCCTCAATCAGCAAGCAAGGCACTTTGATCTGGCCGCCTTCTTTCTCTAAACGCTCGCGATGTGCCAAATCGCTCATCGCATTACGCTTCTCGATGTTAAGACCTAAGCGATGCATCGCGCGTTTGGTTTTTATACAAAATGGGCAAAGCGGGAATTGATAGAGCGCCATGTTGGCAGTTGCTTTATCTGCAGCTAGTTGTGCGTCGGCTGAGCGTTTAATCGGTGAGGGGCGTGTGATGCGATCACCTAGCCAAATCAAACCACCGAGTGCATTACGAATCAGTTTTAACAGCATTACTTATCTCCGCCTAAGCAAGGGGGTGAGTCAGGAGATTGACCGCCTTTGGCGAACCATTCTTCAGGTGTCATTGTGTGTAAAGCGAGAGCATGAATGCTGTCGCGGATTTCGCCATCGAGAGAGGTGTTCACTGCGCGATGACGCTTGATGAGGGTGAGCCCATCAAACTTATCGGTGACTAAAGTCACTTTAAAGTGAGATTGCGCATCGTCAGGCACATTGTGTGTGTGGCTCTCATCAACCACCTCAAGATGAAGTGGTGAGAAATCTTTCTCAAGGGCTTGGGTAATTTTGTCTTGTGTACGCATGCTGTAAAGCTCGACTACCAATTCTGCTGCGCATTTTTAGTGACTTGCGTGATGAAATCAACCACGTCGGAATGCGGTTTACATGCCGCCCCAGAATTCAGAGTCTCGCGAGAGGAATTCATTATGTGGGATGTAATGCGAACCATCGCATGAGAAGTTCAAACCAATAATCCCGTTAAAAATATTGATCGAACCTGCGCGGAGATAAATCGTGTCGTCAGCCGTTCTCAAGTGCACAAACGTCTCGAGAATAGGGCGAATATCTTTTCTCGGCACCACGGCGTTATCAGGATATTTGTGATGAGGGAAAGCTAAGCAGATATCGGGATCGATCAGGTCGTCATACTCAACAACTTGATAACGATAAGGGTCGGCCATCGTCCAGAAGGTCGCTCGGCTACTTGAGAAGTGGAGCTTCAAGTGGAAAACGCCATTCTCCAAGATCAGCTCACGCATCACCGGCAGGATGGTTTCGATCTGTTCGTCTAAGCGACTTTTGATACGGGTCTGCTCAAATACCTGACTGCGAATCGATGGGTCACCCTTGATCTGGCGCCAACGTGAGGGGTCGGTATAGATATCTTTGGTAATCGGTAGTTTTCGCAAGTCGAAGTCGGCGCCGACATAACCCACCACTTCTTCGCCAATGTAGATCTTTTCAATGGCGGTTACTGATGGGCGATTCGCACGGATACTGATATAGGCCTCGGATAAGGTCATATCATGATCATCATTGATCCCAATGAAGTAAGGGCGCTCTGAACGATCAACGCCAAACTTTTCTTCGATTAGTCCGTTATGGCTGGCATTGGAGGTGAGCTGTTTGCCATCCAAATCGAGAATGTAGAGAAAGGTGACATAAGGCACCTTGGCCATTGAATCCATCAGGCGATCTTCAACGGCTTCACGATCACCCCATACGCTAGCAATGCGACGCGCAGTACGATGCATCGGGTCGTATAAAAGATTTTGTAGATGAGCGCGTTGTTGTTGAACGCGTTGCTGTAAGGGCGAAATGGTGGGTTCAGTGCTCATGTGCAAATCCTCTTATTCGCCTGTCGCGCCTCCCGGTATACCGGGGAAAGGCATCACGTTATTGGGTGCGCCTTTTGAGTCAATGATCTTGTTGGCACCACGCTTGCTGACCTCGTCAATACGGATGACCGCATGCATCGGCACATAAATCACATCCACGTTAGCGAATTCATTTTTTAGTTTTTCTTCTGCGGGATCAATAACAACCGATGTGTGTTCGTCGAATAGAAAATCGGCGATTTCAAGAAACCCCCATAAGTCGCTTTGGCCTACGCTTTCAGCATGCAGCTGGTAGACCTTGCCATTGTTATGGAATGAAACGCGATAAATTCTCATAGAGTTCATGTACCTCGGGCACGATATTACCTGACAGGCGGTTTCAGGACGACAAAAACCTGAGTCGCCTGAGCTATCATGCGGGCATTAATTTAGGAGTTGTTATGTCGGTATTTAAGCAATTAGAGTCGCTCGAAACAGGGCAATCAATGGATCTCTCAGGGGTGATTGATCAGATGCCTTGGAATCAGGATGGCTTGCTGCCCGCGATTGCTCAGCAGTTCGATTCAAAAGAGGTCTTAATGATGGCGTGGATGAATCGTGATGCGCTGCTCGAAACCTTGGAAACCGGCCGCGTGTGCTATTGGTCACGCTCACGTCAGCAGTACTGGCGTAAAGGTGAATCATCGGGCCAAGTACAGGTGCTAAAAGAGATGCGACTCGATTGCGATGGGGACACGATTTTGCTGCTCGTCGATCAAACTGGCCCGGCATGCCATACCGGTCGTCGTGATTGTTTTTACAACAAGATTGATGGCGATCAGGTGGTGGTCGACAAAGCGCCGATCATGTCGAAAGAAGAGCTTTACGGAAAATAAGATGCACATCGCTGGTATCCCTGCTTTTGAAGATAACTACATCTGGTTGTTGACTACCTCGTCAAATGAGCATTGTGCGGTGGTTGATCCGGGTGATGAAGATCCAGTCATCGAAACGCTGGAGTCTCAAGGCTTAACCCTGGATGCGATTTTGATCACACATAAACATGGTGATCACGTGGGCGGTATTGAAGGCCTCAAGCAGCGTTGGCCGAATGCGGTGGTGTACGCGCCAGCAAATGAAGCGATTCGACTCAAAGAAGTTGCGGTAGCTGAAGGCGACCTGATTGAGCTAAAGAATCTGGATGTGACATTCACTGTTTTGGATGTGCCAGGACATACCGAAGGCCATGTTGCTTATGTGACTGACGGTTCGCTTTTTTGTGGTGATACCTTGTTTGCGGGTGGCTGCGGCCGTGTATTTAGCGGTACTTTTGAGCAGCTCAGTGCGTCATTGCTTAAGCTGGCAAAGCTACCAGCGGAAACTAAAGTCTATTGTGCGCATGAATACACGGAGGCGAATTTAGGCTTTGCTAAATGGGTTGAGCCAAAGAGTGCAGCCTTAGCGGAACGTCAACAAACCGTTGAAGATAAGCGCGAAGCAAATCAGCCCACAGTGCCCTCAGTTCTGAAAGATGAGTTAGCAACCAATCCTTTTATGCGTACGCAAGAGTCAGTAGTTATCGCTGCTGCTGAAAAATGGGCTGGGGAGTCGCTGACTTCTCCAGCAGCAGTTTTTAGAGCGCTAAGAACTTGGAAGGATAAGGATTACGACTAACAAAAAAGCCCGCTTAGGCGGGCTTTTTTTAGGCTTCGCGGCGATCTCTGACCGCGGCGGCCAGCTGTTCGAGCACCGGCACGCTGTCACCCCAATTAATACAGGCGTCGGTGATGCTCTGACCATAAACAAGCTCGCGACCTTCGATGAGATCTTGGCGACCTGCAACTAGATGCGACTCAATCATCACGCCAGTGATGTTGTGATTGCCGCGACGAATTTGACTTGCAACATCTCGCGCAACTTCAATCTGCTTATCATGTTGTTTGCGGCTGTTGGCATGGCTGAAGTCGATCATCAGATTAGGACGTAGACCTGCGCTTTCCATTTCGTTGGCAGCTTCTGCGACGGATTCTTGGTCGTAGTTAGGGCGTGAGCCACCGCGTAAGATGATGTGGGTATCTTCGTTGCCGGTGGTGTTGAAGATGGCTGAACGACCTTCTTTGGTTAATGACATAAAGACGTGTGGGCGTTCTGCTGCGCGCATAGCATCAACAGCAATACGCATGGTGCCGTCAGTACCGTTTTTGAAACCCACTGGACAAGACAAACCTGATGATAATTCACGGTGACCTTGGCTCTCAGTGGTACGCGCACCAATTGCTCCCCAACTAATTAAGTCAGCAACATATTGTGGACTGATTAGATCTAGGAACTCGGTACCTGCGGGTAAACCCATCTCATTAACATCAAGCAGTAGCTTACGCGCACGCTTAAGGCCTTCATTGATGTCGAAGGTCTCATTGAGATGTGGGTCATTGATCATGCCTTTCCAGCCAACAGTGGTGCGTGGCTTTTCAAAGTAGACGCGCATTACGATTTCAAGATCATCTTTCAGTTGCTCGCGAACCACCTTGAGCTTTTCAGCATATTCAATCGCAGATTTAGGATCGTGCACAGAGCAAGGACCGATGATCACCAGTAAGCGATCATCCTTGCCATGCAGGATGTTGTGTATCGCAGTGCGAGAGTTGGCTACGGTGGTTGCAGCCGATTCACTGATCGGAAATTGATTGTGAATCGCAGCAGGTGATTCCACCTCGGTAACGTGATTTATGCGTAAGTCGTCTGTTTGTGGCATGTCGTCATTCCTAATCGATACAGCATTATAACGAGGTAGCTGCTGATTCGCTGTGTTCTAGGAAGCATTTCCCCGAGATTTTGCGCGGCGGATAAGCCAAACGCCTAGGCCTTGCGAATTCAAATCGATATCGCCCTCAAAAATCTTCAGCGCGGCATCTCGATCAATGCCGCAATGTGCAACTGCACCATCCACGAGCTCATGCTCGACCGCTTTGGCGAGTCGCTCAGCGCGACCTTCGGTAGTGTTGGATTCTTCATCGATCGCAATCTGTGCATGGCGATTGATGCTGCCACGCAGACCATCCACCCATTTCTCCGGATTTGGGTAAAGACCATAGTGCGTCAGGCAAACTGCTGAAGGCTTCAGCGCCATCATGCGATCGAGACTATCCATCCACGCGTCGGGATCAAAGGCGACCGGTGAGCTGGTACATGTGATGTAAGGGTTTTCTTCACCAAATTCACGATAGCCCAAGCCAAAGGTATCGCCTGTGAATAGATACTGGCTTGCTGAATCAAATACGCAGCAATGGTGATTAGCGTGACCTGGCGTATGGATGATGGTCAGTGTGCGATTGCCTAATTGAAGCGCTCGGCCTTCTTCGGCTGCCTCGCAACGTGTAGCGTCAATCGGGATTAGCTCACCGTAATCTTTAGCAAAAGGCTCTTCGCCATAGACTGCCGTTGCACCGGCTTGTAGCTTGCTTGGGTCCACCATGTGAGGGTGACCCTTTGGGTGCGTGACGAGTGTGGCATTTGGGCAGACTTTCATCAGTTGGCCTGCTCCGCCAGCATGATCGAGATGTACGTGGGTTGGAATCACCCAGCGAACTTGTTCAGGCGTGCCGCCAGCCGCTTTGAGTGTTTGCAGAATTTGTGGCTGACTGTGTTGTGTGCCGCAGTCGACCATGGCGAACTCATCGCCATCTTTAATTAAGTAACAAGCACCCAGGTGGTCGCGATACAACTTGATGTCGATAAGGTGGGTGCCGTGGCCCAAGTCTTGGTGATCTGTTGGAAATATCATTCTTATTATCCTAAGCGCTGAAAACTCACTGTAATCGGGTTAAGTCCGATAAAAAAATCAAACCTTTTAATGACTTAAAGGCTCTCGGCGCGTTGTTTTAGGGTTTCTAGGCCGCGTTCATAATTTTTTCCGATCATGTCGTCGAGAAACAGGCCAACATAGCGACTAAAGAGATCCCAGCCAAATTGAGTCTCGAAAGTCCAAATGAGGTTATTAGACTGCTGAAGTGTCGGCTCAAGTTCAAAGATCATCATGCCGGATTGCTTATCGCTGAAAATCATACGCATTTCGACTCGCTGATTGGTTTTGGCATCGGTCACTTCGATATACCCGGTGGTAATTTCATCCCCCTGAGTAATTTGCCAACGTTGAGTCGCACCTTTACCGGATGCAGGACCCTCGTAGGTATAGGTAACGTTCTTCGCTAAGTTGGCCCAAGGGGACCATGCTTGAAATTGTTTTAAATCGGCGATCTGCGAGTAGATGGTTTCAGCAGAGGCTTGGATGGTTGCTTGGCGACTAACGCGAACTGAATCGGGTAAGAAAATACCAACGCCGATCAGGACCACCAATAAGGTCAGCAGAAAGACAAACAGCAAGCGGGCAAAAGACATCATGACAGGGGTCCGTGGGGTAAGCAGTTGAAGTGAACGAGTTTGCGCAGCTTATCAGTCACTGCAAAACGTGTGATCGATGCATTCGAGACGTCTGCGCGATACCAGCTGCTCGCTGGCGCTTGGGTTACATGACCAAAGGTCGCGCGGATAACACCGGCATGTGCAACCACGAGCAGGTGTTCATCTAAGTAAGTTTTGCAAAGCTGGTCGAAAACATAGGCGCAGCGTTGACCAAACTTATCGAGAGGTTCTGCACCCTCGGGTCTTTGATTGACGGGATCGGCATAAAAAGCATGAAACTCATCTGCACGATTGGCTAAGAGTGTTTGTTTGGTTTCACCTTCCCAGCTGCCAAAACCGACTTCGCGAAGGTCATCTTCAATATGTACGGGTAGCTGATGTTGTTCGCCGAGCCAATGAGCAAAGGCATGGCATCGACTCAAGGGTGAGCTAATGATGCGCGTCCAAGGTATCTCTCCTTGGGTGCTATGTTTCATTTGTGCCCAGCCTTTTTCGCTTAGCGGGTCATCAATAGCACTGCCGCGATAACGACTGCCGCCAATAGGTTCGCCGTGACGAATGTAGTCAATCAGTAAGGACATTGGATATCTCTCGATTTTGCTTCACTTTACCATTGCACGGCATGACATATCGGTGCACTAGACAGGGTTTGCTAGTAAAACTGGAATTACTGATACTCTAGAAAAATGAATCGATGGCTTATTTTTTTGTTGATGCTATGCGCCCCTGCAGCGTGGGCGGCTGAATCATGGGAGTTAAAGATCCATGGTCATCATCGTTATGTTTTTGGTGATGTCATTCTGCAGGGTTATGTGCAATTGCCATGGGAAGTCTCAGTTACCTTTACTGTCGATCAAGGGCAGTTTGTTGCTGGCTCTGGGCTTGCGCAATGGAAAGGGAGTGCTTCCAAAGGGAGTCATCCGCCTCAGTGGTTCAATTGCGAGCTCTTGGAAGGCAGTTACCTTGATCCTAATTTAAAACTGCTGGAGATGCCGCGCGTGCGTTTCAGTCGTTTCCCAATCGCCGGAGCCATCGAGCAGGGTCAGATAACGATTCGTCCGGGTTATGAAGTGCCTGGTAACTACCTTGCGATTCGGTATGGCTGTGAAACGCGCGACCCAGGTGCGGTTGAATGGTTCTTGTTTGCCAGTCGAAGTAAGAATGAAGAGGGTAAGCGCCAAGATGCCGAGATCAATGAGCAGGGTGATTATCGTTCAGCAGTGATTCGTGAGGTGAAGGTGCTGCCGCCGAATGATGTGGTGAGCATGCCGCTACAAGATGGATGGTCGTTTCAACAAGGCCATCAAGAGGCAGATTATTTTGCGACGTATCAGCTTACTCGCCGTTAATGTTTAAAGTGCATATCGTGCGATATCGATATCTGAGTTAAGTGGCTGTTGATCCAGTAAGTGATTCACAAAGTGCTCGGCATGCCATGGAATAGTCAGCGAGCCACGAGCGCCAAAACCGTTAAACAGTTTGATCTTATCATTCAACGGATGGGTGCCAATAAAGGGTTTGCGGTCAGAGGTTGCAGGCCTAACACCGGCTGATTGTTCAATCGTTAAATCATCTGGTAGTGATTTAAATAGATTCTCTAAACCCTGTTGAAGCTGCACTCGAGCTTCTTCAGTTACTTGTTCATTCAACTGTTCATGTTCATGCGTGGCGCCAAAGCGATAGTTTCCATCATGTGTTGGCAGAATCCAATGTGCACTGTTTATGATTTGCTCTGTAATGGGTTCTTTGGTTTTTAGAGTAAAGAACTCGCCTTTGTCCGGTTGTAGGGGTAGGTGTTGAAACCATGGGTTATTGCAAAGCCCATAACCCTCGCAAAAGATAACATCGGTCGCATGGATGTTATTGAGTGTGACGCCAATATCATCAATGTTCATATCTGAGTAGCTTATGCTCGCTTGTTGGTAAGCGTTTTGTGTCATTAGCCATTCACGAATATCTTTTAGCAGAAGGGGTATATCGAGATAACCTGTTTGTTTTTGCATGAAGCCGCCAAGCGGGGCGTGAATGTTGTCATCAATTGCATCCTTATCGAGAATTTGATCGATAAAGTTATTGCTATCAGGTAGAGCGAGTTGCCTTTCGATAAAGCGATGTTGCTCATCAAGATGCAGTAAGCGCAACATATCGATAGCATGGAAGTATTGGTTGCCACTTATCTTTTGTATATCTGCAAACAGTGCATGCGCATGATCTAGCCAGACTTGTGTTTCTGCTGGACGATTAAAACGTTTTCCCGGTAGTGGGTTTATTAGGCCTGCAGCTACTTTTGAGGCACTGTGTTTTAGGTCGTCATCTATCACCATCACTGTTTGGCCGCGATGAATCAGTTCCCAAGCGAGTAGGCTACCGGCAAGACCTTGGCCGATAATCAGATGATCATAGGCAACTGGCATCTTATTTTTCTGTGTGTTGCCGCTGGTATTCGAACATCACAATCGATGCGGCAATGCTTGCATTGAGACTTTCCATCGGGCCACTTAAGGGAATGCTTAAAGTAATGATGTCTGGGTGATCAGCAGGATCAAAACTCAGACCGACTTCTTCATGTCCGATTATGAAAGCCGCCTTTTTATCCAGTGCCACCTCGTTCAAGCTTGCTTGACCATTCGCGGCAAGAGCGTAGAGGGTGTGTCCAGAGGCACGAAGTTGATCTAAGGATTGCTCAATCGTGTCAGTAAAAACAGCAGGTACTTTACGGAAAGCCCCTTTGGCTGGAGCCGGATCAAAAACCCCAATGTTCACTAAGTGAATCGCTTCGCCGCCAAAGGCATGGGTGCTGCGGAAAATTTTGGGTACGTTGTAGCCGGCTTTGAGGTGATCGAGCACCATCACAAACGAGTGCTGGCCAGGCTCAGCCATCACATTACGTTGGCGGTTTTTTAGGTAACGCTGCTCGACCTGCTTTTGTCGTGCAATGCGGTCGGCTTTTCGTTCGGCGCGGGTCATTTGTTGGTTTTCGTCGCTCATCGCTACGATTGTTCGTTTCAATTCAATAGATACAGGCAGTTATTAGACCGCATAGCAAGGTACAATGCGACGCTCTTATTTTTGGTGGTCCCCATGGCCGAACAGTTAATCGCAGCAGCTGAGGAAGTTTTATCCCGGGTTGATACGCCCGAGGCGTTGCGAGCGCTTGATAAATCAGACCTTAAAGGTGTCGCACAAGCTGTGCGAGATTATCTCGTGGGTAGCGTGTCTCAAACCGGTGGCCACCTCGCAGCGGGTTTGGGCGTTGTCGAGCTTACTGTTGCATTACATTATGTTTTTAACACGCCTTCGGATCGATTGATCTGGGACGTGGGTCATCAAGCTTATCCGCATAAAATTTTGACCGGTCGCCGTCAGCGCATGGACAGCTTGCGTCAAAAAGATGGCTTAAGTGGTTTCTTGAAGCGCGATGAGTCTGAATACGACGCCTTTGGTGCGGGTCACTCAAGTACCTCGATCAGTGCGGCACTGGGTATGGCTGTTGCGGCAAAAGCAGAAGGTTTAGATCGTGAGCATATCGCGGTGATTGGCGATGGTGCATTGTCTGCCGGTATGGCGTTTGAAGCACTTAATCACGGCGGTGCTCTGGATGCTGATTTGCTGGTTATCTTGAACGATAACGACATGTCGATTTCTAACCCCGTTGGTGCGATCAGTAATTATTTAGCGCGGGTGCTTTCGAGTCGTTTTTATAACTCGATGCGTGAAGGTAGTAAGCAGGTGCTGAGTAAGCTGCCATCGATGAAAGATTTGGCACTGCGCTGGGAAGAACACATGAAGGGCATGGTGATGCCCGGCACACTTTTCGAAGAACTTGGTTTTACCTATATCGGTCCTATTGATGGCCATAACCTTCCGCTGCTGCTGAGTACGCTTGAAAATATGAAGCGTATGAAAGGGCCGCGCTTCTTGCATGTGGTGACGCAAAAAGGACGAGGCTATGCACCTGCTGAAGGTGATCCTTGTGTGTATCACGGTGTAACTCCGTTTGATGCGGATACCGG
>VMDJ01000109.1 GCA_008080925.1 Gammaproteobacteria bacterium | reverse complement strand
TTCATCTACCGCTGCCTGCTGGTCGCCACTGAGAATCTGGATCTGACAACCCAATTCAGCCAGCTGTGCAACCGCCTCGACCGCATCACTTCGCAGCTGATCACTGAGTACAAATTGTGCGAGCAAGCCCTCTGCACTGCCAAGATAGACCACAGTACCGCGTAGATCTGACTCATCCGGAATAGTCGCACCGCTGAGCTGCGCCACAAAAGTCGAACGACCTAAGCGGTAGGTATGCCCCTCGATTTGACCTTCGATACCCTCGCCCGGGATCGCATTGAGCTGTTGTGCGGAATATCTCTCTGAACTCTGTAATGCGAGTACTTTCGATACCGGATGCTCTGAGGCAGCCGCCAAGGTCGCCGCGAGTTGAGTGAGCTCATCCTCTGATTTATCCGCCAGTTGTTTAGTGCCACTCAGCACTAAGGCACCTTTAGTGAGCGTGCCGGTCTTATCAAATAAAAACACATCCGCCGCAGCAAGAGTTTCAAGCACATGTCCACGCGTGCTGAGCAGACCAAATTTGGTTAAAGAGCCAATCGCTGCTGTTACCGCCGTTGGTGTCGCAAGCGATAAAGCACAGGGACAGGTCACCACCAACACAGCGAGAGTGATCTCAAAGGCTCGTGAGGGTTCATGCATTAACCAGAAGCCCGCGACCAAGGTCGCAATCACCAACAAGCCGGCAACAAAGTACGCCGCGATATGATCGGCAAACTGCGCCATCTGCGGCTTCTCGCTTTGGGCACGATCGAGTAATCGCACAATGCCCGAGACCAAGGTCGACTCGCCAACGAGCTGCACTTCCATCTCAAGCGGACTCTCGACATTCAAGCTACCACCCACCAATGGGTCACCCGCTTCGCGGCGGCACGGCAAGCTCTCACCCGTCAGCAAAGACTCATCAACTGAACTCACGCCATTGCTCACAACGCCATCCGCAGGCACCGCTTCACCCGGACGAATCAACACATGATCACCAGGAATCAGATCAGCGACGGGAATAACCTGATAACCACCATCTGCTTGGATACGTGTTGCGGTAGCAGGTAGCAGTTTCACCAAAGCTTCAGCTGACTGACCGGCCTTATGACGCGCTCCCATTTCAAGGTAACGACTGGTCAGCAAGAAGAAGGTGAACATACAGACCGAATCGAAGTAGATCTCACCCACACCGAGGTAGGTGTGCCAAACACTGGCTGCAAATGCGCCACCAATCGCAATCGATACCGGTACTTCCATACTGAGCTGCTTACGCGATAAATCTCGCCACGCTTTAGTGAAGAAACCACCCGCGGCGTACACCACAACTGGCACAGTGAGCACCAAGCTCACCCAACGCATAAAGTCACGTAGCTCAACACTCATGTCATCAGCATCGGCGGCATACATGGAGATCGCCAACATCATGACCTGCATCGCACCTAAACCTGCAGTAAACAGCTTGCGCAGTGCAATCGACTTTTCTTTCTTTTGGAGTTGCTCTTGGCGACCTGGATCAAAAGGATGCGCAACATAGCCAATCTCACTGATCGCTTTAAGCACATCAGATAGTTTGAGCTGTTCGCTATCCCAACGAAGATGTGCACGATGCGTAGTGTAGTTAACACGAAATTCGATAACGCCAGTCAGGGCGCGCACATGCTTTTCGTTCAACCAAACACAGGCAGCACAGGTAATGCCTTCAAGAATCAATGCGGCCGTTTTATGGGAACTGTCATCACTACTCACAAAACCCGCTTGCACGGTTGGTTGGTCGTAGAGCTCAAATCGCGCCAGCGCTTCGGGAATCAGGTCCTCAGGACGAGTACTTGGCGTTTCGCGATGGTGATAAAAAGAGGTTAAGCCGCCATCGACAATCGCTTGAGCCACGGCTTGGCAGCCGTGGCAGCACATATTGTGCTCCGTGCCTTCAATCGTTACTGGATAACTCGCCGTTGGCGGTACAGGTAAGCCGCAATGAAAACAATCTTGCCGTGTCTCGTCAGTCACGAGCTTAGCTTACTACTTTGCCGAAGCGATGGAAGTGCTCGCACGCACCTCGTGCAGGTCATCACCTTTCTTTGCACTTAGCACAAGATTCCATAAACCATGCTCTGCCAAGGTCACTGCAACACCGTAATCACCTTGACCTAATTCCTGCATCTCAAAGCTCACATCATCTCGGCTATTTGATGTGCGCAAGAACTGGCCTTTAACACTTGCACCCAAAACTGGTTTTCCCGCTTTATCTTGGATTTTCACGCGGAACTTAGCCGTCTGATTTACAACAGGCTTACCAACCCAGCCATAACGCACCTTCCAGCCACGCGCATGCTGCTCTTCTACCTGCTTTAGGTACTGGTTATATAAGGCTTCTTTTTCTTGGTAGTCATGTGAGACAACACCCGGAAATTTTGAATCTGCCACTTGAGCACTTTGTGGCTTAGGTAACAACTTGGCAAATAAGCCTGTGATACCGCGATCTGCCACAGCCACAAAGATGATGTTGATCACTACCACACCAACAAAGAAGGTAACGATCAACGCTGGCGCCCAATGCCAGCCCTTACCTGCTTGAGAACCAATCAAGCCCAAGCCATAAGCCAAGGTTAAAAAGATTGCCAAGTTAATCGCAAAGACATCCGCACCCGGCCAAGTAATGATGGCGTATGGCACATAGATCAGTATCGCGACCAGCGCTATCGCCATCGCCGCTGCTTTAGCTTGTAACTTGAATAAGCGTGTTAAGACAACGTATAGAACGAGTTCTGCGAGAACACCGGTACCGATACCGGTCAATAATTCAGATGCACCCATGTTTATCGACCTGGAATATAGAACACGCTCTCGTGCCCAACAGGCTGCAAAGTGGTGTTCTTTGGGGTTGCGATAAATTCGATATGGCGACTTTTGCCATCGAACTTTTCTGGCGCAAGATTGATACGTGCCATCAGACGCAAACGTTGCTCTGGTCGCAGCTCAACCGTTTGGAACTTACCCATATCGAGTTCAGCACCCGGCAGATCTTCAACAGAGAAGGTCAGCGTCAAGCTTTTACCGGTTTTGTTATTCACTTTAACCTCGTAACTATTTTGGATGCGGCCATCAGAGAGTTTCACAAACAAAGGCTGACGCACCTGACTCACACCGACATCAAACGGCGCCTGTTGCGTCACACTCCATACCAACAAACCCATTGCGGCTATCAAGATAGTGAAGTAACCAATCACCTTAGGACGTAAGAAATGTGCTTTATCACCACCTTCTTCAACACGTTGAGATGAGTAGCCAACCAGTCCACGCTGCCAACCCATCTTATCCATAATGGTGTCACACGCATCGACACATAAAGCGCACGAAATACACTGAATCTGAAGTCCATTACGAATGTCGATACCCGTCGGACACACCTGCACACAGTAACCACAATCGATACAGTCACCCTGACCTAAAGCTGAACGCTCTTCAGGAGTTTTGTTTTCTTTTCCTAGCTTAGCGCGACCATTTTCACCTTCACCACGCTTCTGATCGTAAGAAACAATCAAAGTATCGCGATCAAACATCACTGACTGGAAGCGCGCATAAGGACACATGTAGGTACACACCTGCTCACGCGCCCAACCTGCCATCACATAGGTCGTCGACATTAAGAACAGCGTCGTCGCATACGCTGGGAAAGGCGCATTACCTGTCGCCAGATCCACAACCAACTCAGGCGCATTACCCCAATAAATGGTGAAGGTTAAACCGGTCAGTAAGGCGACAACCAACCACAGCAGGTGCGTCAGGCCTAACTTAAAAATCTTCTCTGCATTCCAAGGCTGCTTTTCTAAACGAATACGCGCTGGACGCTCGCCTTGAACAAGCCTCTCAACAAAAACGAACACATCGGTCCATAAAGTTTGAAAGCAGAAATAACCACAGAACACGCGGCCGGCAAGGCCTGTAACAAAAAACATTAAATAGGCGCCGATCATCAAGAGACCTGCAAGCCAGAAGATGTCTTGTGGGTAGACCACTAAGTCAAACAAGTAGAACTTACGCCCAACAAGGTCAAACAAGACTGCTTGATCAGGGCCCGCTTCGCGCTCCCAACGCATCCAAGGCAGCAAGAAATACATGCCGTAAGCGACCGCAAGGATTGCCCACTTAAGATTACGAAAGCGACCCTTGACCGATCGTGGAAAGATCGATTGGCGCTTTTGATATAGATCGGGCGTTTCACCTGACATGATGATTTCTCTATTAATCTAATTTAAAAACAACAAAGGGGCGCGAACGCCCCCTGTTAAATTGTTTTAGCACCCGAAGGTACCAGGCAGAGCCTTTTACTGACCGCCGCCTAAGCCATGAACGTAAACAGTCAACAACTTAATTTCAGTTTCGCTCAAGCGTTCAGACCATGCTGGCATCTTGCGTTGAATGCCATCTTTGATCACTTTACTAATAACTGCGATTTTATCTTTATTGGTTTCAGCGCCAGGTACATTCGCAACCGTCCATACTGCATCAGTTAGGTTAGCCGCACCTTGTGAATACATACCCGTACCCGCTGATGTATGGCAGTAGTAACAACCACCTTCATCACCTTGGAAGATCGCTTTGCCCGCTGACGCCTTCGCTGCATCCGCATCTAGGCCAGACAAGGTCATAACGTAGTTAGCGACTTGATCAATTTTTTCGTTTGATAAGACTTCACCAAACGCAGGCATGTAACCATTACGGCCGGCAACGATTGCATGTTGGATTTGGCTCAACTTACCACCCCATAACCACGCATCATCACGCAAGTTTGGATACAAGCCGACCAATGCAGGCTGACCACCGACACCGTGACATGCCGCACAGTTATCTGCGAACAACACTTTAGCGATTGACTGGGTAAATGCCGTCATGTCTGGATCGTTAACAATCTCTTCATATGACGCAGCAGAAACTTTCTTTAAGTATTCCGCCTGCTTCATTGCCTCTGTTCCAGACTGCATATCTTTAATGAATTCTGCACGTGTATTCCAACCCATGGTGACTTCTTCACCCTTTGAGTTTTGGAAAGTCGTAGTTGCAATACCCTTGGTATAGGTATCGCCAATTGGCCATGCCGGATAGAGGATCCAATAAACAACCGTGAACACACAGCTTGCGTAGAAAGCCCACAACCACCAAGTTGGCAACGGATTGTTGAATTCCTGTAGGTCACCGTCCCACGCGTGACCGGTTGTTTGTACCGCTTTATTTTGCGACTGATCAGCCATTGTCTTGATCCTTTTTATTTAACTTATCGCTCTGCTCATCTTCGAGAAAAGGAATATCTTTATAAGACTCTAAACGCTCACTCCGCTTTTTACCGGTGAACACGTAGAACAAGATTCCTACGAATGTCACAAAGAAAATCACTAGCGCCAAAGGCTTGGTGTTTTCCATTGATGACAACCACTCAAACATGTATCAGACCTAATACGCCTTTTAACTCTTAATTAACGGAACTCAGCAAAGTAGCCTTCATCGTATTTCGTGAAGTCCACCATTGTGCCCAGCACCTGAAGGTACGCTACTAGCGCATCCATCTCAGTCAGTCTGGTGTTATCACCATCCCAGTTCTGCGATTGCGCTTGAGCAAGAAGATTTTTCTCTGCTTTGTTGATATCCAACATTTCAGCAACTTCAACACCAAACTTTTCTACGTTTGCTGCGTACTCTTCATCATTTGTTGAGTAAGGCACACCGACTGTTCTTAATGCACGCAGTCGCGCATCAATATCGGAGTAATCCAAATCATTTTTCAACAACCATGGGTAGCTTGGCATGATTGACTCAGGCACAACATCACGTGGGTTGTTCAAATGCTGGGTTTGCCATGCATTAGAGTATTTGCCGCCAACACGCGCCAAATCCGGACCGGTACGCTTAGAACCCCACTGGAATGGGTGATCGTACTGAGACTCTGCAGCTAATGAGTAATGGCCGTAACGCATATCCTCATCACGGAATGGACGGATCATTTGAGAGTGACAGGTGTAACAACCTTCACGCACATAAATGTCACGACCACGCTGCTCAAGCGGGGTATATGGACGTACGCCATCAACTTTTTCGATGGTGTCTTCGATGTAGTACAAAGGTGCAATCTCTACCAGACCGCCAATACTGATCGCTAACAGCGTCAGCACAAGCATCAAGCCAGAGTTAATTTCGATACTTTCGTGATTAAATTTCATCGTTAGTTACCTCAATTAAGCCTTAGCCATCTTCGCCGCGATCTTCGCTTCGATAGCAGCCTGCTCTTGCTTAGCCGTGCGGATAGTCATGTACACGTTAAACACCATAGTCAGAATACCTGCCACGAAGAACATGCCGCCCAACATACGAACCACAAGCGGCCAATGCATGAAGGTCACAGTTTCAACGAAGGTGTATGCCAAGTTGCCGTAATCATCGAAGGCACGCAGCATCAAACCTTGACCGATACCTGATACCCACATCGCAGCGATGTAAAGCACGATACCGATAGTCGCCAACCAGAAATGAACGTAAATCAGACTCTGGCTCCAAATACGGGTTTCCCAGAGACGAGGAATCAAGTGATAGAAGGAACCGAAGGTAATCATCGCAACCCAGCCCAATGCGCCTGAGTGTACGTGACCGATAGTCCAGTCAGTGTAGTGCGACAAAGCGTTAACCGACTTCAATGACATCATTGGACCTTCAAAGGTCGACATGCCATAGAACGATAATGCTGTGATCATGAACAACATGATTGGGTCAGTACGCAACTTATCCCAAGCACCCGACAGGGTCATGATGCCGTTGATCATGCCGCCCCAAGATGGAAGCAACAATAAGATGGAGAATGCCGCTGCCAATGATGAGGTCCAGTCTGGTAATGCAGTCCAGTGAAGGTGGTGACCACCTACCCACATGTACATAAAGCCAAGCGCCCAGAAATGGATGATCGACAAACGGTAAGAATAAATAGGACGACCCGCTTGCTTAGGTACGAAGTAGTACATCATGCCCAGGAAGGCTGCGGTTAAGAAGAAGCCTACTGCGTTGTGTCCGTACCACCATTGCACCATCGCATCTTGAACGCCTGAGTAAACACCATAAGCAGAGGTATTAAACAGACCAACAGGGACTGCAATGTTACGACCAATGTGCAGAATCGCGGTTGCCAAAATAAAGGCTAAGAAGAACCAGTTAGCAACATAGATGTGCGGTTGTGAACGGCGACGCAAAGTGCCTACAAATACAATGAAGTAAGCAACCCAAACAACAGCGATCGCAATATCGAGATACCAAGGGAACTCAGCATACTCTTTACCGTCGGTAATACCGTTCATGTAACCCAGTACACCTAATAAGATGCCGCCTTGCCAACCCCAGAAGGTGAACTCAGCTAAGCCCTTAGAGATAAGTGGTGTTTGGCAGGTACGCTGCACGATGTAGTAAGAGGTCGCAAATAGCGCACTACCACCAAAACCGAAGATAACCAGCGTGGTATGCACTGGGCGAAGACGACCAAACGTAATCTGCGCGATATCAAAGTTTAAAAATGGGAACGCCAATTCAGCCGCGATGTAGGTACCAGCAGACATGCCAAGTACACCCCACACCAGGGCCATGATCGCGAACTTCTTAATAATGTCGTAGTTGTACTGCGTATCCGCAGCGACTGCACCATGAGCCATAGGATTAACCCCAACCTAGTCGATTTCTTATATGAACTTTCCCTAAAAATCACCATCAAAATGACTTTTAGTGGAGAGTCCTTCCACTTTAAGCACAGGCATTTTGCCTTTGGCTTTAGAAAAAGTTTTTGACCTATGCCAAAACTTTCTGGGTTTTGACACAGACTCCCTTATATATATTAAGGGTGCGAAATGGTAGGGAATATAGGTCTATTAGTCAATGTTGATATAGCGTGACAAAAGTCATTCAAGATCGTGTCAAAGCCCACTAAGCAACTGTTTATTATATACTTTTTATACTTTGCGGGTCTTTTGACTCATTTTCATCCATATAACATCGAAGAATGAGAACGCCCGGGCGGTCAGGTACCACCAAGAAAGAAACATACAGGCAAGAAAATTAGTTTCAAAGCCACCGAGCCACTTAAGCGCTCCTGCAAAACTTAGCGCCAAAGCAACAACCGGATATACCAATAACCAGAGCCACTCGCCTGTGAACATCGGCAGCAGCAAATAGGAATTTAATTCATAAATAGCGGAACGTAGTGATCCACCAACAATAAAGCGAAAAGAATCATCAGATAGACAATAGAGAAGCCAAAGGTCTTCATTGGAAGCTTCTCATTGTCATCACGATACAAACGCACCGCATAGACCATGAACATCAAGTTCAGTGCAACCGCGCCAACTAGATACAACCAACCACTCATGCCATAGCTGAACGGCAACAAGGTCACAACAAACAGCAGAACGGTATAAAGCAAGATCTGCAGACGGGTGTAATCCTTACCATGGGTGACCGGCAACATTGGCATACCAACTTTTTTGTAGTCGTCCGCACGATGAATCGCCAAGGCCCAGAAATGCGGTGGCGTCCAAGTGAAGATAATCAAGAACAACAGCAAAGCACCTGGATCCACACTGCCAGTAACAGCTGTCCAACCTAATAACGGTGGCGCAGCACCGGCAGCCCCACCAATCACGATGTTTTGTGGTGTCGCACGCTTGAGATACATGGTGTAAATCACTGCATAACCGATCAGTGAGAAAAAGGTTAGCGCAGCCGTGAGTACATTCACCCACATTATGAGAATCGCCATTGAGATGGCGCCAATCGCTAAGGCAAAGATCAGTGCATCACGCGACTTCATAGCACCCTGCGGTATCGGGCGATTGTGCGTACGACCCATGATGGCATCAATCTTTTGGTCCACCACATGATTAATCGCTGCAGCCGAACCTGAAGCCAAACCAATCCCCAAGGTGCCGAAGATGACTGCATCTAAAGGTGGCAAGCCAGGCACCGCCAACAACATACCCACAATGGCGGTAAAGACGATGAGCGCAACAACCTTAGGTTTACATAGCTCAAGATAATCGCGCCAGCAGACGCGCTTTGATTCGTTTAGTACTGACGTCGCCATAACACGTAGTTCACATAAATAACGGAAAGAAGAAGCAATGCCGCAACCAAGTTATGCAACACCGCAACAGTGAGCGGCAAATGGAACACAACATTGCTGATACCCAATGCAACTTGGGTGAACAACAACACCAACATCACCTTGGATGCTGTAGCCAACATGCCACCTTGTTTAATCATTGCTACTGCTAAGCCTAGTAGATAGCCGAAGGTAATCAATGCGCCAATGCGATGGGTTAAATGAATCGCTGTACGCGCCGGGTGCTCTAACACACCAAACTCATAATTCACGCCAATACCACGCCACATCACAAAGGCTTCTGAGAAATCGGTTTCTGGCATCCAGACACCATGACAGGTTGGGAAGTCAGTACATGCCAGTGCTGCATAGTTTGTACTCGTCCAACCACCCAGAGCTATCTGCATGATCAAAATAATTAGACCGAGCATCGCCCAAGGTTTAAATGACGGCTTAACAATTGTTGATCGCCGATCAGTCGCGATAAGCTGTAGCAAGAACAATAAAGAGAGCGTTGTAAAACCGCCCAGCAAGTGCCCCATCACCACTAGCGGTTTAAGCAACAGCGTTACTGTCCACATGCCCAAAGCTGCTTGGAAAATCACCACACCCAACAACAAGGTCGGGAGTAACACAGGTTGATCTGGATCGCTTGCGCGACGGCGCCAAGACCAAATAGTGATGGTCAAAATCAACAATCCCAACGTACCTGCAATGTAACGATGGATCATCTCAAGCCAGCCTTTATGAGGCTCGAGTGGTCGCTGCTCTAAATAATGTTTCTCATCAACTGCTTCTTCAGCATGCGGAACGATCCACTCACCGTAACAACCCGGCCAATCTGGACAACCTAAACCAGCATCGGCAAGACGCGTCCAAGCACCCATGATGATCACACACAGGGTGAATACGATACTGAACTTGATGAAGGTTGCGTAACGCATGTCTTAACCTACCTGAGAGATCTTCAACAGCTTCTGAAGATCTTTGAGCATGCCTCTAAAGTTGACGGATAAGTCGTAGTACATCATCAAATTACCCAAAGGATCGATCAGAAAAATTTGTTCGCCTGCATGATTAAATTTATCGCCTTGAAACGCTGCCTGGTAAGCCTCTGGTAATGCTCCCAATGTGAGTAAATCTTGATGCTCTGCTTTCAGGTCATCGCTTAATGTCCCGCTTGGCTCAAACACCACACGACGCACGCGCTCGAAGTCTTTATTGATCGCAATGCGTAGCTGACGCGTTAGATACAGTTGATCCTGACACTGCTTCTCACAACCCTGAGGAGCTAGCACAACATAGGTCCAACGCCCTTTGAGTGGCTCCGCTTTTTCCCCTAACACATCGTATTGCAAAGGCCGCGCAGGTGAGATGAACTGGCCATTGTTCGTCGTCGCATTAACACCATGTTCGCCTACATACTTCCAAGCCACGTAAGCCGCGATGGGCGGTAATAAAAAGATTGCTAATAACGCAAGTAATTGACGTTGTGATTTTGTTAACTGCGTCACGAATCCAACCCCTCTTCGTGATGACGTGATACACGCTTCGTATTCACACCTAAATAGATAATTAATAATGCTGTTGCTAAACCAAACCATTGCACGGCATAGCCAACATGTTTCTCTGGCGTGATCTCTTCAACCGGCATCCAGTCAAAAGCTAGTGAGCCTGGCTGGCCTTCACTTAGCACCAAAGAATAAGGCAGCAGGTCGACACCCAAGCGCTGAGCGATCTCTGCAACATCCACATACTGCATAACAGTGAGTTGGTCGTTTTGCAGCCCTTCTGCCTGATCCATACGCAAGCCAACCGATTCAGGTCGGTCGAGATGACCGATCAGTTCTACTTTTTTGGTAGGCACCGGCAGCAAAGGCAAGGCCAAACGATCACGACCCGCTGAAACCCAGCCGCGATTCACTAAAACACTCTTACCATCAATCGCATTAAAAACCGTGAAAACATGGTAACCAGACTGGCCATTACGCACGCGGTTATCCAATAGCCACTGGCGTCCTTGGTCAAAGTAGCCTTCAACGCGTGCCGAACGGAAACGTTGTTTCTCAACATCCACCAATTTACCGCTCAGCACCAGCTCGCTTGCCTCACTTTGAGCAACGCGATCATGGATTAAATTTTGCTTTTCAACTGAACGACCAAGCTGCCAATTACCCAGGCTTAGTAACAAAATCATCAACAACACGAACACCACGCTTGGGATCAAGCGCGGTGTAAATATCCAGTTGTTGAATCGAATCGCCATAAATACCTGTTTCTATTGCTATACTCGCGCGCACTTTCAATTAGTAACCGCATTAATCATCGGTTAATGCACAACCTTGGAGACCCCTCATGCTTACGAAAATGGCAGTCCTCGTAATTTTTGTCGCCATCGTCATCGCACTTGGCTCAAGCCTGGTTTATCTGGTTAAAGATAAGGGCGGCGACTCTAACCGTATGGTTAAAGCCCTAACCTTCCGTGTTGGCTTATCGCTCAGCCTATTCATCTTATTGATGATCTTGGGTGCAACTGACGTTATTCAGTTACATGGCTTGTACCCGCAGCCACCAGCTCAATAAGAAAAAAAGCGAGGCCGACAAACGGCCTCGCTCTTGTTTTTGATTAGCGCGGTACCGCTACGCTAATCGTTTCTTTTTCTTCCTTACAATACGTAAACGAAGATAAACAATCCCAACCACACCACGTCAACAAAGTGCCAATACCAAGCGACGGCCTCGAACGCGAAATGATTTTCGTGAGTAAAGTGAGCTTTGT
>VMDJ01000055.1 GCA_008080925.1 Gammaproteobacteria bacterium | reverse complement strand
TTGGTTTTTTCATCGCTCGGTTGAAGGTTTTGCAAAGCCCAGCTTGGCGTATTGTTCAAAAGTCGTGCAATGGCGCCCGTTAAAAAATCTTTTTGTTCAGCTTGTTCACTGAGTGGGTCTAGTTGACTGTATGCAATCGCGGCGCTCAGAGTGTTGCCTTGCTGTTCATTGAGCTGTCCGCTCAGAGCGTAGAACCGAGATTGAGCAGCGCGAGGTAATTTATTACTTTCGATACGTTGCAGTTCCTGCAACACCGAGGGTGCATTGCTGCCATCAAAAAGAAGAATGGCACGTAATAACTGGAATCGAGCCGTTTGTTCTTCGTTGAGTTTGCGTTCATTGATAGACAGCAACAGATCTTCAGCAGTGGCGTTGTTGCCTTGCTGAAAAGCACTTTCTGCTTCAAAGAGAAAAGCTTCTTCCTCAAGGCTTTTTGTTTCGATAGCCACTTTCTGTTTAGCCGGCTCTTTGGGCAAAAAAGACTGCATTGGCTGGCATGCACTTAAAAGGAAGGCGATGCTGATAAAAAAGATACTGATAAAACGTTGCATGGAATAGCGATGTGCGGCGAACATAAAGTCTGAATCATCAAAGACAGGGGGCGAGGTGTCAAACCTAGCGCAAAAAGGGACCTTATATATAGTTGCGACACCGATTGGTAACCTTTCTGATATCTCAGAGCGCGCAAAGGGCATTTTGTCTTCGGTGGACCTTATAGCGGCTGAAGATACTCGACACACCAAGAGGCTACTGCAGCATCTCGGGATAAATTGCCGGTTATTGGCGCTGCATGAGCACAACGAAGATGAGAAAAGTGCGCTTGTTGCGGACCGATTGGCTGCGGGCGAGTCTGTTGCCTTGGTCTCAGATGCAGGCACGCCTTTAATTAGTGACCCTGGTTTTCCTTTGGTGCGCGAGTGTCATCAACGTTCCATCCCGGTTTCACCGATTCCAGGCTCTAGTGCATTGATTGCGGCCTTGTCCGCATCAGGCTTGGCCACAGATGAGTTTCACTTTATTGGGTTTGTGCCGCGGAAGTCGAATGCCCGTCGAGAGGTCTTCAGCGAAAAAGCGACCGCATCAGGCACCTGGCTTTTTTACGAAAGTTCACACCGAATTATTGAATCTTTGCGTGATTTAGCGGCAATTATCGGTGATTTGCGTCGTGTGGTGTTGGCTCGAGAGTTAACCAAGCTGCATGAAACTATCATTTCAGCCCCTCTTGCTGAACTTCTCGATCAAGTGATCGCCGATGAGAATCAGCAAAAAGGGGAATTTGTTGTCATTGTTGAAGGTGCTGCTCAGAAAGAGAAAAGTGAAGACTTTTCAGACGTTGACCGCATTTTGCGGATTTTAATGGCCGATTTACCGTTAAAACAAGCTGCAAGTTTTACTTCTGAGATTACGGGCGTGAAGAAAAATATCGTTTATCAGCGTGGTCTGGCGCTAAAGGGTTAAGCTAAAATAGAGGTTGAGTTGACCAGACGATCGCGGCCCTTGTGGCGGAGGAAAGTCCGGGCTCCATAGGGTAGAGAGCCAGATAACATCTGGGCGGCGCGAGTCGACGGAAAGTGCCGCAGAAAAAATACCGCCTAAGTCTGTAAAGACCGGTAAGGGTGAAAAGGTGTGGTAAGAGCGCACCGCGCAACTGGCAACAGGTGTGGCAGGGTAAACCCCTCTCGGAGCAAGACCAAATAGGGAAACACGCATAAGCGCTCTGCGACCCGCAGAGGTTTCCGGGTAGGTCGCTTGAGCTGCCTGGTGACAGGTATGCCAGATGAATGGTCGTCCACGACAGAACCCGGCTTATCGGTTAACTCGATCAATAAACCCCAGTGGCGTGAAAACGCTCTGGGGTTTTCCTTTTTTGGCTATTTTATTACCAACTTCTCATATTTCACTTTAAGTTAATACGTTATAAAGCTGTTTTCCATAGGTAATTTTACAATTCTGGATTTTCGCTAAGTCGCTGAGAAATAAGCATTTTTTCCTAAAAAAGGGTTGACCAAGTGGGTTGATGTACCTAGAATTTCCAAATAAGTGGCGAATTGTGGGGCGAATTGGGGAATTCGTGTCACTTCACTCATTTGGAGAGGTGAAACGTGTTTTTGGGTGTGAATACGCTCAATGTGGATGCGAAGGGGCGCATGGCTATTCCGGCAAAGCACCGGGATGAGCTTGCGTCTTGTTGTGCCTCTCGTGTTGTCGTCACGATCAATCCCCGAGAACACTGCCTCTGGCTCTACCCTGAGAATGTTTGGCGTGACATCGCTCGCAACCTCTCGCGACTCCCCACTCTTAAACGTCAAAACCTTGTTCTGCAGCGCTTGTTGTTAGGCCATGCCTCAGAGGTGGAGCTTGATAGCCAAGGTCGTATTTTGTTGTCCACTGAGTTGCGTGAGTACGCATCGCTCGATAAGCGGGTGGCCTTGGTTGGCGAAGGCTCTCGTTTCGAAATTTGGAATGAGGAGTCTTGGTTGGGCAACCGTGAAGGCTGGTTGGCTGAGGCTAATGACCTAGATTCGGATTTATCCGATGAGCTTGGCGATATGGTGTTGTGATGAGTGATCTCGGACATCGCACGGTGTTACTCGATGCGGCGGTAGAGGCTCTCGCAATTCAGCCTGAAGGAATTTATGTCGACGGCACTTTTGGTCGAGGTGGTCACAGCGCGCTTATCTTAAAAGCCTTGGGTCAGTCTGGGCAGTTGATCGCATTCGATAAAGATCTCGCAGCGATTGATGTGGCTAGGCAGTTGTTTGCTGATGATTCCCGATTTGTTATCCATCATGAAAGCTTTGCGGATTTAAAAACTATCGCTGAGCAACATGATCTATTGGGCAAGATCGACGGCGTCTTGCTTGATCTTGGTGTGTCATCACCACAGCTTGATGAAGCGGATCGTGGCTTTAGCTTTATGAAAGACGGTCCGCTGGATATGCGCATGGATCAAGCGCGCGGTTTGTCTGCGGCGGAATGGTTAGCTGAAGTTGAGGAAGCGGATTTAGTTACCGTGCTTAAAGAGTATGGTGAAGAAAAGTTTGCTAAGCGTATTGCTCGCGCCATTGTTGAGCAGCGCGAAAAGGCGCCAGTGACCACAACCTCTGAGTTGGCAGCCTTGGTTGAAAAAGCAACACCAGTTAAAGATCGTTTTAAGCACCCTGCGACACGAACCTTTCAGGCCATTCGTATTTTTATCAATCGTGAGTTGGTGGATCTCGAAGAAGTATTGGCTTCGGTGATTGATGTTTTAGCGCCGGGTGGTCGTTTGGTGGTGATCAGCTTCCATTCGCTCGAAGACCGTCGCGTTAAACAGTTCATGAAGCGTGAATCACAAGGTCCAAAGCTGCCTAAAAAATTACCTATCGCACATGTCGAGACGCAAGGGCGTTTACGTCTTGTGGGTAAGGCGATTAAAGCATCTGAAGAAGAGGTTGCGGCAAATCCTCGCGCACGAAGCGCTGTGATGCGTATTGCGGAGGTGGCGGCATGAGTTCTAAGCAGCGCTTGTGGTTGTTTGCTGTGATGTTTCTTGTCTTGGTGAGCGGTGTTGCGGTTGCCAATATGAAATATCAGTCACGTTTATTGTTTGTTGAATCGCAAAAACTTCGCGCGTCGATGGATAGAGAGGTGCTAGAAGAAGGTCGTTTACGATTAGAGATCGCAAGTCGTGGTGATTTTGACCACGTGGTTCGTGAAGCGGCAGCGCGGCTTGATATGCAGTCACCCTCATCAAAGCAAGTGGTGGTTCTGGACTGATGGCTGCAAAGAAACAACAACGTATAAAGCAGTATCAGCGCGAGCAGGCGGGTGTGCCGAATGCGGCATGGCGTCGTCATTTGTTAAGTGCGGTTTTTGTACTTGGTGGAGTTTTGCTTGTTTGGCGGGCTGTCGATAAGCAGGTGCTCGAGAGTGATTTCCTGCAATCAAAAGGCGAAGAGCGTTATATCGAAACGGTAGAGATTGAAGCGCACCGTGGAATGATTACTGATCGTCGTGGTGACGTTGTCGCCATGAGTACACCGGTTGATACGATCGCGGCAAATCCTCGCCTGCTATCCGCGAGCAATGAAAAGCTCATGCCTTTAGCGCAGGCGCTCGAGATGTCGCTTGCGCAGTTAAAGAAAATCATTTCTAGCTCTTCATCGACGTACTACGTTCGCTTAAAAAGAAAGCTGCAGCCATCGGAAGCGGACTATGTGTTGGCAGTAGCTAAAGCAAATGGTTTAAAAGGTTTATATAAAGAGCGTTCTTATCGTCGCTATTACCCAATGCATGAAGTCTTCTCGCATGTGGTTGGCTTTACCGATTACGAAGATAAAGGCCAAGAAGGTCTAGAGCGTGTATTTGATGAGCAGTTGGCTGGCTTGCCAGGTAAAAAGCGTGTTTTACGTGATGGTCGTCGTCAGGTTGTTGAGGATATT
The DNA here is from genome assembly GCA_008080925.1 of Gammaproteobacteria bacterium. Lineage (GTDB taxonomy): Bacteria > Pseudomonadota > Gammaproteobacteria > Chromatiales > Chromatiaceae > VMDJ01. The sequence goes on along the minus strand of VMDJ01000055.1, from coordinate 7,624 downwards.
GAAAACATCCAGATGGCAGAGGATGGTAAGCATCTCGCGTTAAGTCTTGATGCGCGTTTGCAATACATTGCCTATCGTGAGTTGAAATCGGCTGTGTCAAAAAACAGCGCGATATCGGGTTCAGCAGTTGTATTGGATGTGAAGACGGGTGAGGTTTTGGCGATGGTGAACCAGCCTGGCTATAACCCAAATGGCAATCGCTCATCTAAAAACGGTCGTCTGCGTAATCGTGCAGTTACCGATACCTTCGAGCCTGGCTCAACCATGAAGCCTTTTGTGGTTGCGGCAGCATTAGATTTTGATGAGGTTTCGATTGGCGAATTGATTGATACCGCGCCTGGTTATTTCAAAGTAAGAGGTGGAGTGGTTAAGGATCATGATGTTTTAGGTGAAATCGATTTAGATACCTTGCTCGCGAAATCGAGCAATGTAGGTGCAGCAAAGTTAGCGATGCGCCTCGATTCTGAAAAGTATTACGACTTTTTAAAGCGTCTTGGTTTTGGCGAGCCTGTTGCGTTTGATTTTCCTGCTGAGACCTCAGGTGTTTTGCCGCATTGGTCGGGCTGGGCTGAAATTGAAAAGGCGACTATTTCATTTGGGTATCACTTATCAACAAACACTATGCAGTTGGCACGCGCCTATGCAGCATTGGCAAATGATGGTGTAGCGGTGCCTTTAACCTTGTTAAAGCGAGGTGATGAAAAGATAGAAGGTCGCCGTGTTTTTGAGACAGACTCAGCAAAAGCCGTGCGTCAGATGTTGACTAAGGTGGTGCAGCCGGGCGGCACTGCGACACAAGCGGCTGTCTCGAATTATCAGGTCGCTGGTAAAACCGGTACCGCCAAGAAAATAGCCGTCGAAGGTGGCTATGCGGATGATCGCTATGTTGCTTTGTTTGCCGGTTTAGCACCTGCTGATAATCCACGACTCGCTATGGTTGTGATGGTGGATGAGCCTAAAGGTAAGCATTATTACGGCGGCCTAGTTGCGGGTCCTGTGTTTTCAAAAACCATGTCTGAAGCATTGCGTTTAATGAATGTTAAGCCAGATGCTGAAAAGCCTGATGTTCGTTTGGCTTCACAGGGGGTGCGTTAATGGCTTGTCGCCCTGATCAAAAGTCAATGTTGCTTGGCGAGTTGCTAAAAGGTGTTGCTGATAGTGGATCGGCATCACGTTTACTCATCAATGCTATCTCTATGGATAGTCGCGACATTCAGCAAAGGTCACTGTTTTGTGCGGTGGTTGGTGCGACACATCACGGGCTTGATTATTTAAAAGAGGTAACTGAAGCCGGTGCGGTTGCAGTAGTTGCTGAGGTCGGTGGTCGCTGGGATCGTGTTTCGATTGCAGATGCAGCGGGTCGATATGGGTTGCCTATTATCTTAGTTGAAGATTTGGGCCGAAAGGTTGGTCAGTTAGCTTCACGTTTCTTTGGCTATCCATCGCAGTCATTGCGCGTTGTCGGCATTACCGGCACAAACGGTAAAAGTAGTGTTGCGCATTATGTTGCGGCAGCTTTGTCGCAAAAAATATCAGCAGGTGTGCTTGGCACACTGGGGAATGGGTTATTTGGTGACCTTTTGCCTAGTTCGCACACCACATTAAATCCAGTTGCTTTGCAGGCTGAAATTGCGCATCAATTAAGTCAGGGCGCAAAAGCAATAGCGATGGAAGTGTCATCGCATGCCTTAGATCAATCGAGAGTTGCAGGCGTTACTTTCCATACGGTTGTCTTTACCAATTTGTCGCAAGATCATTTGGATTACCACAAAACAATGGAAGCCTATGCTGCGGCAAAAACACGTCTTTTCCGACGTGCAGGTGTGATGCATGCGGTAGTGAATGTGGATGATGCGCATGGCGCATCCATGGTTGCACAATATGGTCGCGATCAATCTTTTGTTGCAGTTAGCTTGAAGAATCAAAAGTCAGATGTGGCTGATCGTTTCATTGCGGCAAGCTCTGTAAACAGTTCGTCAACTGGATTGAAGATTACATTTGATTCTAGTTGGGGCGCAGGATCCATTAGCAGTGAGTTAATGGGTGAGTTTAACGCTGAAAACTTATTGTTATCGTTGGGTGTTCTTCTTTCATGGGAGATGCCGTTAGAGACGGCAATAGAGGTGCTTCAGGCGGTCAAATCAGTACCTGGTCGCATGCAGGTGATTCGCAGTGATAAAGCGCCATTAGTGATTGTCGACTTTGCGCATACACCAGATGCGCTTGATCAAGTGTTATCCGTGTTGCGTCAGCAATGTGATGGCCAATTGGTTTGTGTATTTGGCTGTGGTGGTAATCGCGATGCTATGAAGCGCCCTTTAATGGGTGCAGCAGTGCAAAAGCACGCGGATGTGATCTGGCTGACAGACGACAATCCTCGTGATGAATCGGGCGATGAGATTATCAATCAAATTAAACAAGGCATGCAGCTAACAGAATCGGTGCATGTTGAGCGTGATCGGGAAAAGGCGATTGCTAAAGCGATTGCTGCAGCATCAATTGATGATGTGGTCTTGATTGCGGGCAAAGGTCACGAGGCTTATCAAGAGATCAAGGGGCGGAAGATTGCTTTCTCTGATCAAGCGGTAGCAGAGCGAGTGCTCACTGAGGTGGCGGCGTGATTCGTTTTGCATTGTCAGAAGCAGCCGTCGCAATGAATGGCGTTTTAGTAGGTAGCGATGCTGAATTCTCATCTGTCAGCACAGATACACGAACCTTATCAAAGGGTGATTTATTTGTCGCATTGAAAGGTGAGCGTTTTGATGCGCATGATCATCTTAATCAAGCATGCGATAAGGCAGTAGGTGCAGTTGTTTCGCGTGATGGCGCTAATTGCGCTTCGATTAAGGTTAAAGACACTCGTCTTGCGCTAGGTGCTTTAGCGGCGGCTTGGCGTGACAAGTGTTCTGCAAGGGTTGTTGGATTAACCGGTAGTAATGGTAAGACGACCGTTAAAGAAATGATTGCAGCGATCTTGGCGCAGGTTGCGCCGACATTGGCAACAAAAGGCAATCTGAATAACGACATTGGTATGCCTCTTACGCTTATGCGTTTACAAGATGAGTCATATGCGGTGATTGAGATGGGCGCCAATCATCATGGCGAGATTGATTATTTGTCGCGTATTTGCCGTCCTGATGTGGCGTTACTCAACAACGCAGGGCGTGCGCATCTTGAAGGTTTTGGTGATTTGCAAGGCGTAGCTAAAGCTAAATCTGAGATTCTGCATGGTCTTAAGGATGGCGGAATCTTCGTTTATAACGCAGATGATCGATTTGCTAATCAGTGGATTGAAAAAGCGAGTGGGGTAAAGCGTGTTGGCTTTGGCTTATCCGAGAAGGCGCATGTTCGGTCAAAAGACAATAGCTACACGATTGAATGGCTTGAAGAAGGTTGTGTTGCAAGCTTTGATGTTGAGGTAGAGACGGAAAGCTTTCCGGTCTCATTAAAGCTTCTTGGTAAACACAATCGTATGAATGCGTTGGGTGCAATCGCGGTGGCATTGTCGCTCGAAGTGCCGATTGAAAAAATTCAAGCAGGTTTGGCGAGTTTGAATTCGGTGCCAGGTCGTTTGCATGCTTTAAAAGCTGTAAGTCAGTCTCGATTGATTGATGATAGCTACAACGCAAATCCTGAATCCGTTATTGCAGCAATAACGTTGTTATCAAGTGCGCCAGGGCGTCGGATTTTAGTCTTGGGTGATTTGGTAGAGCTAGGTGATGATCGCGATCAATTGCATGCAGAGCTTGGTCAGGCAGCAGCACAGGCAGATATCGATGTGTTGTTCACCTGTGGTCAGCACATTATGAATGCGCATGATTCATTTACGGGTGAAAAGCATCATTACCAACAACAAGCAGATTTGATTGCTGCTATTCAATCGTATGTGAAAAAAGATGATGTGGTGTTGGTAAAAGGGTCTCGCTCTAGTCACATGGAACATGTTGTTTCGGCACTGCAGCAGGAGGCGCCCTCATGTTGATGATGCTGGCTGATTATCTAACGCAGTTTGATTCCGGTTTTGGTGTTCTTCGTTACATCACTTTGCGCGCCATTTTGGCCGTGTTAACAGCATTGTTGATTTCGTTCTTGGTCGGTCCCGCAATGATTCGTCGGTTAACGGCATACAAGGTCGGCCAAACGGTGCGTGATGATGGTCCTCAGTCACATCTTAAAAAAGCAGGCACCCCAACAATGGGTGGCGCGCTTATTTTAGTCGCCGTTGCGATCTCTACTTTGTTATGGGCTGATCTGTCGAATCGTTATGTCTGGATTGTTTTATTAACGACTTTAAGTTTTGGCTTGATCGGCATGTATGACGACTACCGTAAGCTTGTACTGAAAGATTCTCGTGGTTTGCCAGGACGTTGGAAATATTTTTGGCAGTCATTATTTGGTGGTGCTGCGGCATATGTTCTTTATACAACAGCTGTTGTTCCTGCTGAGACACAACTAATCCTACCTTTCTTTAAGGATGTGCTTATCGATCTTGGTCCGCTATTTATGGTGCTGACCTATTTCGTCATTGTGGGTTCATCTAACGCGGTCAATCTAACCGATGGTCTAGATGGTTTGGCGATCTTGCCGACGGTACTTGTCGCGGGTGCGTTAGGTATCTTTGCTTATGCATCTGGACACGCTCAGATTGCCAACTATTTATTTATTCCTAATCTTCAAGGTGTTGGTGAAGTTGCCATTTTCTGTGGCGCCTTAGTTGGTGCTGGTTTAGGTTTCCTCTGGTTTAACGCTTATCCTGCAATGGTGTTTATGGGTGATGTTGGCTCATTGGCGCTGGGTGCAGCATTGGGTGTGGTTGCTGTTGTCGTGAGACAAGAGGTTGTGCTGTTCATCATGGGCGGTATCTTTGTCATGGAGACCTTGTCGGTCATCATGCAAGTGGCTTCATTTAAGCTCACCGGTAAGCGCATCTTTCGAATGGCGCCGATTCATCATCATTTTGAATTAAAAGGTTGGCCAGAGCCTCGCGTCATTGTGCGTTTTTGGATTATCACCGTCATATTGGTGCTGGTCGGTTTGGCCAGTTTGAAGGTGCGCTAATGATGAACGCCTTGATTGACCAATTCGCACAAGCACCAAACATGCCAAAGACATTAGTGGTTGGTTTGGGTGTGACAGGGTTATCGGTTGCGCGTCACTTACATAAACGTGGCAGACCTTTTGCGGTAATTGATTCGCGTGAGCAACCACCGGGTATTCAAGAGTTGCAGTCTGAAATGCCAGATGTGCCAGTTTTCTTAGGTGCCTTTGATGCAGAGCTATTTGAGATGGGTGATCGGCTGATCGTTAGTCCTGGTATTGCGTTATCAACACCCGAAATTAAGGCAGCGATTGAATCGGGCGCTGAAGTGATGGGGGATATTGAGTTATTTGCTCGAGCGGTTAATGCACCAGTCGTAGCGATCACGGGTTCAAACGGCAAGAGCACAGTCACCACTCTAGTGGGTGAGATGGCAAAAGCAGCGGGTCGTCATGTTGCTGTTGGAGGCAACCTTGGAATACCGGCATTAGATCTTATTCAGCCAGATGTGGACCTTTATGTCTTGGAGCTTTCGAGCTTCCAATTAGAAAGTACCCATAGCTTGGCGCCGGCAGTGAGCTGTGTACTGAATATCCAAGCGGATCATATGGATCGTTATGATTCGATTGAAGATTACGCAGAAGCTAAAGCAACCATTTATCGCCATGCCATGGTGGGTATTCGTAATGCCGACGATCCGCGCGTGATGGCGATGTTGGCTGACGATGAGGGTTGGACTTTTAGTAATGGAAAGCCAACAAGTGATAAAAGTTTTGGCATCGCCGAGCATGAAGGTGAGGCTTACTTCTGTCGTGGTGAGTTGCCATTTATGCCTGTAAGTCAGTTGCGTATTCCAGGAAAACATAATCAAGCTAATGCATTGGCGGCACTAGCGATTGGTTGCAGCATGGGTTTCCCGCCTAATGAAATGGCTGAGGTTTTGCGTGAGTTTCCGGGTTTGCCACATCGTACCCAGTATGTTGCAGAGAAAGATGGTGTGCGTTGGTATAACGATAGTAAGGCGACGAATGTGGGCGCCACCGCTGCAGCTTTATTAGGTTTATATAACGATCAGGCGAATGCAGTTGTTTTGCTTGGTGGTGATTGTAAAGGTGCTGATCTAACTGAGTTGACACCGATTCTGGATAAAACAGCGCGTGCAGTAGTTTTGATGGGGCGTGATGCAAAGCAAATAGCCGCGGTTATCCCTTCGTCATGTGAAGTGCGTGATGCTGAGAACATGCAGCAAGCGGTTGAGTTGGCACATCAATTAGCCAAGCCGGGTGATCATGTTTTGCTGTCGCCGGCTTGTGCAAGTCTTGATCAATATAAGAACTTTTCTCAACGCGGTGAGATGTTTGTTGCTGCGGTAAGGCGGTTGCTGTCATGAAGAAGCCGTCGCAGCTAAAAGCAAGCTACAAGCCAATCGAAAGTCGTTTTGACTTCTGGTTGTTGGTAGCTGCAATTGCGCTTGTTGGCTTCGGCGTTGTGATGGTTGCCTCAGCATCAATGCCGCGTGGCGCATTACGTGGTGATGAATTCCGTTATGTGGATCGACATCTGATTGCTGTGCTGATGGGTGTCATGGGTGCGGTCTTTGTTTACTTCACGCCAGTTGAGTGGTGGAAGCGTTACAGCACACATCTTTATATCCTTGGTTTGTTGTTGTTAGCGATTGTATTTATTCCAGGCTTAGGTGTTTCTAAGAATGGTGCAACCCGTTGGGTAATTCTCGGTCCTATTAGCTTGCAGACATCTGAATTTATGAAATTGTTCGTGGTGCTCTTTTTGGCTGGGTATCTTGTGCGTCGCCAATTAGAGGTAGCTCACACGGTCTGGGGTGTTGCTAAGCCATTTATCGTGTTGGTTGTGGCATGTATTTTCTTGATGCTGCAGCCTGACTTAGGAACCACAGTGTTATTGCTTGCGGTCGCTCTTGGCTTGCTGTTCCTCGCGGGTGCGCCTTTGTGGCAGTTTGGTGCGCTATTGGCGTTAGCCGCCGCCGCGGTATCAGTTATTTTGTGGACATCACCTTGGCGCCTTGAGCGAGTTAAAGCGTTCTTAAACCCTTGGGATCATGCTCAAGATAGTGGTTGGCAGTTAACCCAAGCATTGATCGCGTTTGGTCGTGGTGAATGGACTGGTGTTGGCTTGGGTAATGGCATTCAAAAGCAATTCCATTTGCCTGAGGCGCATACCGATTTCGTTATGGCTGTGATTGGTGAAGAACTAGGTCTTGTTGGCACTTTAACCATCGTAGCCTTATTTGGTGTCTTGGTATGGCGGGCGCTATCAATGGGTGCGACTGCGGAAAAACTAGGTAAGCGTTTTGAGGCCTATGTTGCCTATGGCTTAGGTATTTGGCTGGGCCTGCAAGCTTTTATCAATATTGGCGTGAACATGGGCTTGATGCCAACCAAAGGCTTCACCTTGCCGTTTATCTCTTATGGCAGTAACTCATTAATCGTGAGCTGTGTGGCAATTGGTATGTTGTCGCGCATCTACCGCGATAATCAATTAGATCCAGGTAGTCGACCTAAGGGGGCTGCATGGCAACGCGCGTAATGATTATGGCGGGTGGTACAG
>VMDJ01000140.1 GCA_008080925.1 Gammaproteobacteria bacterium | reverse complement strand
GCTTGTTACACATCGAATTAGTCCGCGAGATTCCAGAAGCGATGAAGCCACGTCGAATTGAAATCAAAACCGCACAAGCAGTAATTGATAACGAGCAAGCAAACGCGGCCTAAGAAACTTTCTCTCTGTAAGGCGGTCTATTCTTTGTCTGGATAGATCTCCTCTCCGCAACCCCTTGACTCTAACGAGTTGAGGGGGATTTATTTCAGGCACAAAAAAGCCGCTCAATTGAGCGGCTTTTTCTTGATACGCTTTTTACCAAGGCATGAAAGTATTCATCATACGCATGGGACGGCCAATGTCGCGGTTCATACGATGCATGTTGATATTCATACCCTGCGCTGATTGAGTCAGGCTAGTCATGTTTGCCAACATAGGCTCCAACGTACCTACTTTCTTATCAATGCTATCGAGACTAACGGTCATTGCACGGACATTACTGGTTAACTGACCCATATTCTGGGAAATGTTCTGCATATTGCTCGCCAGAGTGGTCATATTAGAGTCAACACTGATGGCCAAGTAATGCACGTCTTTTTGTAGGTTATAGACTAGGTAGAATCCGTAGAGTGCTAATAAGACGAAAGCAAATAGCGAGGGGTAAATAATCAACTCCCAACGCTTCTGACTCAATTCTGAACGCAGCTGGTCAGCCTCAAGCGCACACGCTAAGCGAGAAATATCATCTGAAACAGCTGATTCTTCCGGCTTTTGATTTTGTTCTGACATAAATAATTCTACTTTGAGGGGCTTATTAGGGATAACACTAGCACAAGAACCCTATATTGGCACCATTTTAAATCAGGCACTTAATGGCCAGAAATCAGGTAATGCTAGAAGTTTACTGACTTAGCGGGCAGCGTAATCACGCGTCATGGGTGGAATTACCGGACGAATCGTCTGGCGTCCAAAGCGCGGCATACGGCCAAACATAGGATCCATCATGCTCCAGTGAGGCTGAGGCAATGGGATGGCTGGCTGAATCGCAAATGGCATGAACTGCTGAGGCGCCACAGGGAACTGCGGTGGAAATACCGGTGGTGGTGGCGGAGCCATGTGCATACGAGGTTGCGGCTGATAAGCCATATAGGGCTGTGGCACATACGGCATGACATAACCCATTTGAGGCATTGGGTAGTAAGGCTGAGGTGCATAACTAGGCTGCGGCATCATCGGTGCCGGCTCCGCTTGCTGGCGTGCTATCAAACCCGATGTTGCTGGGGCAGATTCCGGACGCCAACGGTATGCAGTTACTGCAGGCTTATTCTCGTTAGGTCGTACTTTTTCCGCCATTCCCCAATAGGCTGAGGTGAACTTTGGCTGCTCTGGCTCACGTAAAGCCATGGTAGGCGCTTGTTTTTGCACCAGGAATGGCTTTGCCGCTGGACGCCAACCAAATTGCTGGGTAAAGGCAGGTTGAGGTGACGCTACCGGTGCATAACGGGGTGCTATTGGCTGCCAAGTTGGGGCTTGGTTCGCTTGTGCCACCATAGCTTGATCAATCGGACGGAAACCGCGATTAATTGGTGCAACACGAGGTAGCTGCTGAGGCATGTGTTGTTGAAGGTTAATGCCTGATGGGCGCCACTGAGGTCCGTAAGCCAGCGCCACTTGCATCGGGATACTAACAACAATCATCGAAATCAAAGTTGGCTTTAACCAGCGGTGAGACATGAGCGTCCTCTTATTCTTCAATCCAGCCCAAGGGCCTTTTTACTACTTCACCAACGGCCCCAATAAGGGGTTGGCATCATTGGCATCACATAAGGTGATGCTGGATAAATCCATACCGGAACCGGCACATACACTGGCCGTCTCGGCTCTGTTTGCCCTACCGTATTCGGCGTTACCCAGGAACGTTCTTGTTGAGAGCGTCCCAAAGGTCGAAATTGCGAATGCTCTGGCGCCCGCGTAATTAAACGAGGATTCGCCGGGGGCATAATCAACTGTTTATCACCTTCTATAGGCCGCATTTGAGCTTGCTGCTCGTTGCGTGAATATATCGGTGATGGCTGCACAAATGCACGTTGAGTCGGACGCCATTGTGAAGCGGTGTTGTATTGCTTTATCGGCTGCTCAGCTTTTGGACTGGTTGGCCGGAGCTCTACAAACGAACGTCCACTTTTTGGCTGTGAATAAGGCCACCAATTGGCGCTGAGCAAGCTCGAAACACCAAAAAGAGTCAGTACCAACAGCGTCAGCGGACGTCTTTTCAGATCAATTACCCTTGCAGTGTTCACTGCCGTGAGTTCTTGAGTAAATTGTAACCTGAACCAAGGGTCATTCGCACTCGGCAAATGCCCTAGGTTGTCAAAAATTAGTCTTCGTCAGACTTCAAACGAATACCTCGACGATACGAAGAGCGCGCAGGTTGCTCTACATCATCTTCCGCCTCAGCAGACTCATCAACTGGACGCTTTTTGGGCGTATCCAAGCGGCTACCGAATCGACTGCCAGACATGTCGCTAGACGATGGCGTTGAGCTGACCGTTGGTTCAGCCACCGATTCACTTGTTGGTGCTGCAGGCGATGTTACAGGTGCAGGAGCCGGGCTTGGCGAAGGCGGCGGTGAACTTGGCTTGCGCTTAAACAAACCCAGTATCCAAGTCACGATGCCAATCACCGCAAAGATAATCGACATCAAGCCAGACCAAAGCTTCATTAACAATGGTGTACCAGACGATGCAGCACCGGGTGCTGAGTTCTGACCTTTGGTTTGTGATGGCAGCAAGTTTTTCTCTTGGCAATCAACGCCAGCCACTTCGCACAAGGAGTCAGCGGCCTGCACACAACCCAAAGGAATCACAATTAGGGTCAACACAGTCGATACCAACACGCCAGAAGCAAGCGAGATCGCCATACCTTGGAAGATTGGGTCGAAGAAGATAACAGATGAACCTGCAACCAAAGCTAATGCGGTGATCACAATCGGACGAGTACGTGTCTTACACGAAGTAATAACCGCCTCTACCACCGGCGTTCCTTGACGAATCAAGTGCACCGAGAAGTCCACCAGCAAAATTGAGTTACGCACGATGATACCGGCCAAGGCAATCCAACCGATCATGGATGTTGCGGTGAACTCACCGCCCCAGCCCATCTGGAAGAAGACCAAGTGCGCCGGAATAATACCGAGCAAGGTCAACGGAATCGGCGCCATGATCAAAGCAGGAATACGGAAGTTACCAAACTCCCACACCACCAGGATGTAGATCAAAACAAGGGCCGCACCAAAGGCCATACCCATGTCACGGAAGGTCTCGTAGGTAACCGTCCACTCACCTGCCCACTGAATACCTGACCGAGAGTCATCCTCAGGTGGCGCTGTCCAATTGATGTTGTCACACAACGAATGACCATCCGGGGTCTGGCAACCCACTTCCATTAACTTGTCTTGCACCTGGAACATGCCATAGATAGGTGCAGCAAGCTTGCCACCCACATCACCAACAACATACTCAACCGCACGCAAATCCTTATGGTGAATTAAGTGATCTTCTTCGCGTAATTCAAAGTGTCCAAGCTCGCGCAAAGGAACACTAGAGCCTTTAGGTGTGCCAACCAAAATATCACCCAATCGTGAGATGTTAGAACGCTCAGCCATTGGGATTTGAACGACAATATTCACAGGCTCATGACCTGCGCGCTGCTTTACATCGCCGAGCACATAACCACCCAAAGCCATCGCAAGCTCACGGTTAATATCTTGGACTGAAATACCGCGACGCTGAGCTTTTTCAGTTTCGATCACAAAGTGCCAATAGTCATATGGCTCACGCATATAGTTATCAACGTCAACCAAGCTTTCTGTCTTGGTGAAAATCTCAGTTAAATCGGCAGCAACCTGACGACGTGTTTGAGCATCTGGACCATACACCTCAGCAACAACTGACTGGAGTACTGGTGGACCAGGCGGCATCTCAACCACCGAGAACTTAGCACCCGTACCTGCGAGTAATTCTTTAACTTGCGCACGTGCATCGACTGCAATCTCGTGAGAAGAACGTTTACGCTCACGCTTATCTAACAACTGCAGTTGAATCTCAGCCTGCCATGGTTGTTGACGTAGATAGTAGTGGCGCACCATACCGTTGAAGTCGAACGGCTTAGCCGTGCCAACATAAATCTGCGCATCACGCACTTCTGGCATACGGCGTAATTTATCCGCTACACGGTGCGCTTGGTTACCTGTGACAGCCAAGGCAGATCCCTCTGGCATATCCAACACAACCGAGAACTCAGGCTTGTTATCCAACGGCAGCATTTTTACCGCTACCCACTTGAAGTAGAAGAACGAGCACATAACCAAGAAGGTGCCCCACATGGCCAACTTGAACATGCGCGCCTTCCATGGGTACTCAATCATTGGGACAAGTGCAGAACGGAACACACCATCAAGCCATTCAGCTTCTTTATGTTCACGTTTCTCAGCAACTTCTAGGTATTTTAAGGTTGGCTTGAAAAGAGGATGAATTGCCAACCAAGGAGTAAACACAAAGGCTGCAAATAGCGAGATCACCATGGCCACAGAGCCAAGCACTGGGATTGGCATCATGTAAGGCCCCATCATGCCACTGACAAAGCCCATTGGTAATAGTGCACCGATAACAGTACCCGTAGCCAGAATGGTTGGGTTACCCACCTCTCGTACCGCATCAACCGCAGTTTCAGCATCGACAGAGTTTGCCTCGAGCCATCGGCGGTAAATGTTTTCAACAACCACGATCGCATCGTCAACCAAGATACCAATCGAGAAGATCAAGGCGAATAGTGATACCCGGTCAATTGTAAAGCCCAACAGCCATGCTGAAAGAATCGTAAACAAGAGAACAACTGGGATAACCAACAACACAACGATAGCCGGCTTAAGTGCGCGGAATGCTGCCCACACCAATAAGAAAACAAAGCCTGTTGCTATGAATAACTTGAAGATAAGGTCGTTAACTTTTTGCTTAGCTGACAAACCGTAGTTACGCGTTAAGCTGACGTTGACATCATTAGGAATCAAACGTCCCTTAAGAGAGTCAACACGCGCAATAACATCCTCTGCTACCGAGACCCCGTTGGCTCCCTTCTTTTTAGCTACTGCGATAGTCACTGCAGGGACCGCAATCGCACGGTTTAAATCAGTGGCCGCGCCTGTGTAGTAAGCCACTGTTTGTTTTGCATCTTCAGGGCCTTGAATAACTTCAGCAACATCATGTACATAGACGGGCACGCCGTTATGAAAACCGACTTGTAACTGGTTGATATCATCAACTGATTTTAAGTACTCACCTGAAACAACCATGACATGAGAGCCGCCATTTTCGACACCCCCCATCTGAGTTTCAACATTTGCCCCTTGGATAGCTTGCGCAACCTGACCAACACTCAGACCAAAGCCCGCTAGGCGTTCTGGGAACACTTCAACGGTCACCTGCTCAGCGCGACCACCAACCACAAAGCTCGCACCCGTGTCAGGAATCTGCTTAATCTCTTGCAGCACCGATTGGGCTAAACGACGTAACTGCGAATCATCAACATCGGGAATGCCGTCACCGTTGTAATCTTTCTCAGACCACAATGTCATAGTGACCGCTGGCACATCATCAATACTTTTTGCTTTGACCAACGGCGGTACAACGCCAGCTGGAACACGATCCTTATTGGAAGCTAGCTTGTCATTCACCTTAACCAGTGACGACTCCATCTGCTCACCAACATCAAACTGAATGGTGACGATGCCCATACCACGTGCAGTCGATGAATACACGTGCTTGACGCCCTGGATCTCAAACATCAGACGCTCGAGAGGCTGAACCGCTAAAGAGGCTACCGTCGCAGCATCAGCACCGGGATACTGAACAACCAAATCAATGAGTGGTACCTCAATTTGCGGATCTTCCTGACGAGGCGTTGCCATCAAGCCCAATATGCCTAACAACAACATTGCAACATAGAGCAATGGGGAAAGTGGCGAGTTAATAAATGATTTGGCAATGGAGCCGGCAATACCGAGGCTCTTACCCTCATGAATTACACCCGACTCCCATGGCTCAGATGGTTTTGTATCTATCTTGCTCATGCGTGCATACCTGCTAGCTCAGCCGGCTTTTATTGTTTTTCTTCTGGAAGGTTTGTGCGCTGAGGACGACTCAACATGTCTGGGCCTGGATTGGCATAAACCATATCGCCTTCTGCAATACCCGAGAGGATTGTGGTTAACCCATTACCTAGTCGCTTCCCTTCACGAACCATACGTAACTCTGGATAACCCTCCATGTTCTTCACATAAATAATGGGAAGGTTGCCACGGTAACGAATCGCACTACTAGGAATCGCTGGCATCTGACTCATTGATGATGCTGCGGTTACATCAGGAATCAACACCTTGGCGTACATTCCAGGCTTGGAAACGCCCTGTGGAATATCAAACTTAACTTTTATGGTGTGACGCTGCATGTCAGCCATTGGGAAGATTTGCGCAACACGCACATCCACTGCTTCAGGATGATCGTCAAATGACGCTGATTGCTTCAAAATCATCATTGCCTGCAAGCCCTGTGCAAGACGTGCTGGAACATCTACCTCGACTTGTAACCAAGTGACATCTGAGTAGGTCAGCATCGGTTGGCCTGGCTGAATGGTGTCACCCTCTTCAACCATTTTCTGCATGATCACACCATCGAAAGGCGCAATTGATTTTGCATCACGCAACTTGGCATCAATGGCCTGAATTTCTGATTGTGCGCGCATGATTTGGCTACGAGCTTGTTCGATCCGCGTGGTCGACGCATAGAGATCTGCGCTGCGTTCTGCATCACGGTCACGACCACCAACAAAATCTTCCATGGGACGAGTAAAGACCTGATCGAACAAGTTTGGAATACCCATACCACCTGGTGATGCCTTACCCTGAGGTGACCACAATTCTCGGTTGTATTGCACACCAGCATTGCGCATATCAGCTTCTGCCGCGTTTAAGGCAGCAACTGCCGCTGAACGATTCGCTAAAAGCTCTGCTTCATCCAATTCAATGAGTACTTTTCCAGCCTCAAATGCATCACCTTCAATGCCTGAAATGGTTTTTATGCGACCGGGCAATTGCGCCGCAAAGGTAACTTCCCTGAATGGCACCACTGTGCCACCAACCGCAATGGTAGGACGTTCAGTTGATGCCTCAACTACATAAATGTCGTCTGACGCTGGAATTGAATTTTGAGCGGCTGCGAGTGACGAAAAAGCAGCCAATGCTGCAGACAACAAAATACGACGCATCTGTTTCTTCCTAATTTCTGCGATTTCCGACTTTACCCGCTGCCAAAAAACGCTTTTATTATTAAAAACAAGAGGTTAATTGATTCCTATTTGAACCGTCTTAACCAAGTGCTTGCTAGGTTCTGATTAGCACGCGATTATCCTTCAATCGGGGCTGTTAATGCAATTGAGAAAACCCTTATGAGGCACCTCGTTCAGAGTGAAATCTTGACTTTCATTAGAGCTAAGCGGCTTAGCCAATTGAAATTAAAACGATTTTTGTAGAGTAAAAAATGCGCATCGGAATCGATCTTGGTGGAACAAAAATTGAAGGCATTTTGTTGGCCGATTCAGGGGATATTTTGCAGCGCCATCGCGTGGATACCCCAAAAGGCGACTATCAACAAACCCTGCAAAAAATTCGATCACTGATCGACCAACTCACTGATGACAAACACCTTGCAATTGGCATTGGCACGCCAGGTGCCCCATCACCTGAAACAGGTCTTATGCGAAATGCAAATTCAACTTGTTTAAACGGACAGCCGTTACAACAGGATCTCGAAGAGTTACTGCAGCGTCCCGTGCGAGTTGCCAATGATGCAGACTGTTTCGCGCTTTCCGAGGCCAACGATGGTGCCGGAAAAGACGCGAACTCGGTTTTTGGGGTGATTGTAGGCACAGGCACAGGTGGCGGATTGGTCATCCACAAGCAATTACTTCAGGGACCCAACGCCATTGCCGGTGAATGGGGCCACAACCCGCTGCCCTGGCCACAAGAGAATGAATTACCCGGCCCTCAGTGTTATTGCGGCAAACAGGGCTGCGTTGAAACCTGGCTATCAGGCCCCGGGCTTGCGCGCGACCATGGCGGCGAAATTCAGGCTAAAGAAATTATCCAGCAAGCAAAGCAAGGTGAAAAACAAGCTCTAGCAACGCTTGAGCGCTACTACGATCGTATGGCGCGCTGCCTTGCTCTGGTCATCAATATCGTCGATCCCGATGTGATTGTGCTTGGAGGCGGCTTATCGAATGTAGAAACCCTTTATAATGAAGTGCCTCGCCGCCTGCCGCGTTATGTCTTTTCAGATACACTGAAAACACAACTAAAACCGCCAGTTCATGGCGATTCGAGTGGCGTCAGAGGAGCTGCATGGCTCTGGCCGATCGCCACAGACTCGTAAAGCAAACTGAGAAATTCATTGAACACGTCAGCAGCACCCAACGTGCCCGAAATTCATGTGCCAGCGCATCCTGTTTGGCCATTATTATCCGCGCCTGAAAAAGAAGCATTGAAAGACCGCATCAAAGCTTTAATGCGAGAGCAAAATGCCACGCTAGTCGCTCACTATTATGTCGATGCTGATCTGCAAGCTTTAGCTGAAGAAACTGGCGGCTGCGTATCCGACTCTCTGGAGATGGCGCGCTTTGGCGCACAATCCAGGGCACAAACATTATTAGTTTGCGGTGTTCGCTTCATGGGTGAAACCGCAAAAATTCTCAATCCAGAGAAAACCATATTAATGCCTGACCTCAAGGCGACCTGCTCTCTCGATGAAAGCTGCCCAGTTGATCAATTTTCTGACTTTTGCGATCAGCACCCCGATCGCACGGTAGTTGTTTACGCCAATACCAGTGCGGCAGTAAAAGCACGTGCGGATTGGATGGTGACATCGGGCATCGCACTTGATGTCGTTAAGCATCTGCATGCACAAGGCAAAAAAATTCTGTGGGCACCAGATAAACACCTTGGCGCTTATGTGCAAAAAATGACCGGTGCCGACATGCTGTTTTGGAATGGCAGCTGCGTCGTACATGAAGAATTCAAAGGATTTGCTTTAGAGCGTTTACGAAAGCTACATCCCGAGGCTGCTGTTTTAGTTCACCCTGAATCACCGGATGACATCATTAATCAAGCCGATCTAGTAGGGTCTACAACAGCACTAATCAATGCTGTACGTGAGATGCCGCAAGATGAATTCATCGTCGCCACGGACGACGGCATTTTCTGGAAGATGCAACAGCAAGCTCCACACAAAAAATTGATCTCCGCTCCCACTGCTGGAGAAGGCGCAACCTGCGAGAGCTGTGCTCACTGCCCATGGATGGCCATGAATGCATTACAGAACCTCGAAACGACCCTGCTGCAACGGAGCGGTGAAATTTTCATCGAGTCATCCGTCCGCGAACAAGCCGTGCATTCGATTCAGCGCATGTTGGACTTTGCCGCTCTTCGTAAATAATAACGGGATAGAACGTGAGGAAGGTCTTATTCCAGATCGGCGATAATCGCTGTTAAGTCTTATTGAGGTAACTATGGCACTTCGAATTAAAAGCCGATGGCATGATGATGGCGCAGAACGCTCTGTTGATGAGATCGCAAGCGCACTCGCTTTCATCAGCTGGCGTATCGCAAAAGATAAAGCCATCAACCTGCACGGCGAAGATTACATCTATGACTCTGACGAACAACGCATGGATGTCATCGTTGAATATCTGATCTTTCAATTGCAAATCGTTGACCGTCTTGCGCACTTACGTTTCGAGATGCCAGATGACCTGCGTCGCAAACTTGTCATCACCCTTGCTAAGCACTTAGCCGGACATCTGCAAGACAATTGCTCTGACATCCTTGGCCCGGGTGATTATGTAATGCCGTTCATAGAAAAAATGAACAAGCGCGGTGAAGAGTATTCAGAGTTCAATTACACCAATGACGGCCCCTCTTACCCTTTCTTGCGTTGCTTAGGATATGAGATTCAGCAAGTGATGGGACCCTCACAAGAGAATCGCTGGGTGATTGATCAGGTGATGGATAAAGATGGGGTTGAGGTTAACAAGGAACTGGTTCGAGCAATGATGAATCTCTACGAGTAACACTAAATCTCAGACATAAAAAAAGCGGGTCACTGACCCGCTTTTTTATTGGTAAGGGAAAATTACTTCGCCCAGTTACCAAAGTTATCGGTGCTTTTTTCTTCACCGTCTGCGTAGCCTGCCTCGTAAGCTTCGTTTACGCGCTGCTCTTCACGCATTGGGTTTTGCAGACAACCAGCCTGCCAGCCCTGAATGTACTCTTCATCACAGCCCATCTCTTCCATCTTGGTTACTGCGTCGTAGTAGAACTGGTTCATAAAAGTCTCCGAAATTAATCGTTTCTGCCGCCCTTATGGGTCGGTGATGTAAATTTTGCCGTTTGGCCTCATTGCGTTAGCAACCTTAGCGCTGACAGAGCGACACGAAAGTGGCTCCGAAACGGGGCATTAGAATACCCTTATTTACTCACTAATGACAAGCAAGAATTTAACTTGTCAATGTATGGGGATTTTCCACACGCCAGAACGGTTGATGTTTAAAGGCTTATTCCCCATCCTTCGGCAAAATAATTCGAAAAACCTTACCCAACTGGCGGAGATCGTATGCGCCCAGCCCAATTAATGACCATTCTCGAACGCGAATTCAGCAGTACGCTCGACGGTGTTCACACCCCCGTAATGATCTGGGGACCTCCCGGGGTTGGTAAATCCGACATGATTCGTCAGACCGCTGAACAGCACGACGTATCAGTCATCGATATTCGTCTGTCCCAAATGGAACCGAGCGATCTACGCGGTATACCCTTTCGCAACGAAGAAAATGTTGAATGGGCAATCCCAGCCATCTTGCCAAACGCGACACGCCACGGCGAACGCGGCATTCTATTTCTTGACGAAATCACATCAGCTCCGCCGAGTGTCTCAGCCGCTGCCTATCAACTGATTCTTGATCGCCGCTTGGGTGAATACGAAGTCCCTGAAGGTTGGGCTATCTTTGCTGCAGGCAACCGTCAGGGCGACCGCGGCGTGACTTACACCATGCCAGCACCACTGGCGAATCGCTTTTCTCACTTTGAACTCGAGGCCCACCTAGATGACTGGGTTGCTTGGGCTTACAAACATGAAATCGATGAGCGCGTGATCGGCTTCCTACGATTCCGTCCAGAGCTGTTATTTGATTTTGATCCAGCGCATAACCCGGTTGCTTTTCCCTCGCCTCGCTCTTGGGAGTTTGCTCATCGCGCACTGAAAAAGTTCGGCAATAGCGCTGATCTTTTACAAGGCACTCTTCAAGCTTGTGTCGGACCAGCTGCCGGGATTGAGCTGACTGCATTTGTGAATAGCCTCGACAAAATGCCAGATCTCGATGCCATTGTTGCAGGCGAACCGACTCCCGTACCGGATGAAATTGATCTGCAATATGCGGTTGCCGCAGCTTTAGTTGGTCGAGCAATTCGCGCAGCAGATACCGACAAAGCCAACACCGTGATTGGCAACATACTTGATTACGCAAATACCTTCCCGCAACGCGAGATGGGTGTCATGTTGGTCTCTGATCTACATCGTGCGATTGGAGAAGCCTTATTTGCGGTCCCTCAGTTTGCCGACTGGGCTAACGCAATTGCCGATGTGATGCTGTACGAGTAAGCCACGATGGATCTGCAAAAGATCGAAACAAAACTAACCGCTGCACGCACCAAGCTTATTTTAGATAAGCCTTTTTTAGGTGCTCTGGTTTTGCGCTTACCTATGGTTGCTGCAAACGATCAGTGGTGCCCGACAACCGCTACCGATGCGCGTAAGTTTTATTACAACCCGGAATACATCGAAAGCCTGTCAGTTGAGCAAACGCAATTCATGTTGGCGCATGAAGCCTTGCATTGCGCCCTTTCGCATTTCGCGCGACGCAAGCATCGTGTTAAACACCGCTGGGATCTTGCCTGCGACTATGCAATCAATCCTTTGCTGATTGATGACGGACTAAAACCACCACCGAATGCCAACATCATGCCGCTCTATCTCGGTATGACCGCTGAAGAGATCTATCCCTTATTGGATGACAACGATCAAACCGAAACCTTAGATCAACACCTTTACGATAAAGAAAACGAAGGTGGCGGCGGTCAGCAAGGCAAGTCACCTGAAGATGCTGAGCAGCAACTTAAAGAGCAAC
>VMDJ01000117.1 GCA_008080925.1 Gammaproteobacteria bacterium | reverse complement strand
AAAGAGGGATAAACATCTTTTGTAACATGCTGTTTGATACTAGAGAAGGCATTGGAGAGAACTCCCTGAAGAATGTGCCAATAAGCAAAAACAACTATCGGCACATTACGTGCCGATAGTTACTTCGTTTTCGTTAGCTTTTTTTATTCGCGTCGAGACTTGCTCGTTCGTAATTAACACCCCACTCCATGACCGAGGCACCGCGATTTACTACACGCTTACGATAAATATCTGAAACAACGTCAGCATCACCGGCTAGCAAAGCCTTGGTAGAACACATCTCAGCACAAAGTGGCAACTTGCCTTCTGATAAACGGTTTGAGCCATACTTCGTATGTTCTGCTGCACTACCATCCTCAGCTGGACCGCCTGCACAGAAAGTACATTTATCCATTTTTCCTCGAGACGCAAAAGCACCCACTTTAGGAAACTGTGGCGCACCAAATGGGCATGCGTAAGAGCAGTAGCCACAACCGATACAGGTGTCCTTATCGTGTAATACGACGCCGTCTTCTGTTGTGTAGAAACAGTTAACTGGACACACTGCCGCACAAGGCGCATCTGAACAGTGCATACAAGCTACTGATAAAGAACGCTCACCAGGCTCACCATCTTTAATGGTGACAACGCGGCGTCTATTAACACCCCATGGAACATCATTCTCGTTTTTACATGCTGTGACACACGCATTACATTCAATGCAGCGTTCCGCGTCGCAGTAGAACTTCATATTTGCCATGTTCTATTCTCCTTAAGCCTTAGAAATGCGACACAAAGTACATTTAGTTTCTTGCATTTGCGTAACCGAGTCGTAACCGTAAGTCATGGCTGTGTTACACGCTTCACCGAGTACGTAAGGATCTGATCCTGCTGGATATTTACCACGTAAATCAGCGCCCATGAAGTGACCACCAAAGTGGAACGGCGTGAAAGCAACACCACTTGCAACTCTTCGAGTTACCATGGCTTTAACTTTGATCTTGGCACCTTCGGTACCTTCAACCCACACATCATCTCCATCTTTGATGCCTGCATTGTTAGCATCGCGTGGATGAATTTCGACGAACATGTCTTGTTGCAGTTCAGCAAGCCATGGATTCGAACGGGTCTCATCACCGCCACCCTCGTATTCAACCAAGCGGCCAGACGTCAAAATGATTGGGTAATCTTTTGAATAGTCTTTTGCCTGAATCGAACCGTAACGGGTTGGCAAACGCCAGAATGATTTACGGTCTTCGTAGGTTGGATACTTCTCAACCAAGTCGCGACGACTGGTATACAAAGGTTCACGGTGAATGGGCACAGGATCCGGGAAGGTCCATACCACGGTACGCGCCTTCGCATTACCAAATGGCGCACAACCGTGCTTAATGGCGACGCGCTGAATACCACCTGATAAGTCAGTCTTCCAGTTCTTACCTTCAGCCGCTTTCTTTTCATCCGCGGTAAGGTCATCCCACCAACCGAGCTTCTTCAACATCTCGTGAGTAAACTCTGGGTAACCATCTTTGATCTCTGAACCTTTGGAATAACTGTTGTTAGCCAAGAGGCTCACACCGTTTCTTTCCACACCGAAACGAGCGCGGAAGGTCAAGCCACCTTCTGCAACTGAATGGCTTGGATCGTAGAGATTTGGTGTACCAGGGTGCTTCATGTCAGCCGTACCCCAACATGGCCATGGCATACCGTAGAAATCACCGTCAGCAGGACCGCCTTCGGCCTTCAATGAGTCATAGTCAAAGGTTCCCCAGTTTTGCTGGTGAGTCTTTAAGCGCTCAGGGCTTTGGCCGGTGTAACCGATCGTCCACATACCGCGGTTAAATTCGCGAGTGATGTCCTCAATCAAAGGCTCCTCGCCATTAATTTTGACGTGCTTGAACATTTCTTTATCGAAACCAAGCTTCTTAGCCAACAAATACATGATGACGTGGTCTGGCTTTGATTCGAATAACGGATCGATAACTTTGTCACGCCACTGGATTGAGCGGTTCGAAGCAGTGACTGAACCATAGGTTTCAAATTGTGTTGTTGCTGGTAGCAAATACACACCATCGGTTCTGTCATGCATAACAGCCGAAACCGTAGGATAAGGATCCACTACAACAAGCATGTCGAGTTTTTCCATTGCCTTTTTCATTTCGGTGCCGCGGGTCTGCGAGTTTGGCGCGTGGCCCCACATGAACATGGCACGGATATTATCCTTCTGCGCCACGTTTGCTTTGTCTTCCAAAACGCCATCGATCCAACGTGATACAGGAATACCTTTGGTATTCATAACCGCAACGTCTTTACCTTTAGCCTTTTCGTAAGATCCAGAATCAAAGCGACTCTTAACCCAATCCAGATCAAGATCCCATACACGCGCCCAGTGACCCCATGAACCAGGAGCAAGGCCGTAGTAACCAGGCAACGTATTCGCAAGAACACCGAGGTCGGTTGCACCTTGTACGTTGTCGTGACCTCGGAAAATATTGGCACCACCGCCAGAAACACCAATGTTGCCTAAAGCCAACTGGAACGCGCAGTAGGCACGCGTATTGTTGTTACCGACTGTGTGTTGGGTACCACCCATACACCAAATGAAGGTACCTGGACGGTTTTGAGCCATTGCTTTAGCAGCGGCATACACTTTGTGCTCTGGCACGCCTGTTACACGCTCAACTTCATCGGGTGTCCACTTAGCAACCTCAGCCTTAACTTCATCTAGGCCGTAGACGCGCTGATTAATGTATTCCTTATCTTCCCATCCATTCTTGAAGATGTGATGCAACATACCCCAGATGATTGGCACGTCGGTACCAGGACGAATTTGCAAGAAATGATCCGCATGCGCTGCAGTACGAGTAAAGCGAGGATCAATAACAATGACAGGTGCGTTGTTCTTTTCTTTGGCTTCAAAAATATGTTGAAGAGAAACAGGGTGCGCTTCCGCAGGATTTGAACCAATCAACAAGACAGCTTTGGAATGGTGTATGTCATTGTAGCTATTAGTCATTGCACCATAGCCCCACGTATTGGCAACACCAGCAACCGTGGTTGAGTGACAAATACGCGCTTGGTGGTCTACGTTATTGGTACCCCACATCGCAGCCATCTTGCGGAACATGTAAGCACCTTCATTGTTGCTCTTAGCAGAGCCCAAGAAATAGACTGAATCAGGGCTAGACTCTTGACGGATCTTGAGCATTTGATCGCCAATTTCATTGATCGCCTGTTCCCAAGAAACCTTTTCCCATTTGCCGTTAACCAGCTTAGTTGGGTACTTTAAGCGTCGCTCACCATGACCGTGCTCACGCAAAGCTGCACCTTTGGCACAGTGGGTGCCTTGGTTAAACGGATGGTCTTGCGCTGGCTCTTGACCAGTCCACACACCATTCTGAACTTCCGCAATAACGCCACAACCTACTGAACAGTGCGTACAGACTGTTCTTACTTCTTTCACTGCGCCAGCACCTTTAGCCTGAGCAGCTTCTGCCTTACGCATCATGCCAGGAGCTAAGCCTGATGCCAGAGCAGTACCACCCGCCAAAATACCAGAGTGACGTAAGAAATCGCGACGAGAGATACCGTTGCCAGTCTTCGAAGTTGACGCTTTATCGAGATCTAAGGTGACCTCAACTTTGTTGGATACTTTTTTAAGTTTCATTCCTGTCTCCAGATCGCGTTATTAGCGAGAAGCGTTCTTGTAATAGGTCAAAATATGCTGAGAAAGGTGATAGCCCTTCTGCTTCTTCTCTGGCTCAGCATCTTCTGGTGATGCCATCGCAACAGAGGGAACAGCGACCGATGCCGCAGCAGTGCTAGCGCCTATGCCAGCTTTCTTCAAAAAACTGCGTCGTGATTCAGAAATTTGTTGCTTATCTTTATTCATTAAGAAGGCTCCTTTCATTGCTCTTCGCCTGGGCTAACGCATGTGTGCTAGCTAATACATAAATATGTAAGCAACAGATGAGCCAACTTTTTAATGAAATAAATCGTAATAAAGGAGTGAAATAACTAAACGAGATGTATTTTTTTGTCCCATTCGTTCATCTTGGGTCAAATTGTCATTGAGCTTAAGGACAGAAATAACGAGTGCGACAAAAAGAACCACTTTCGGTGTGGCGCATACTTTTTCTACCTTAAATGGTGAAATGTACTGCTCAAGCCGTCAGGTTTAAGTATTGGGATTCAATAGCGACAAACGCCGAACCTAAACGCGCAACCGATCTATAGAAAGTTGCAGTTTCAGCCACACTTAGATCTTTCATGAAATCTTTAGCCCATGAGGATATATGCGTCTCGAAAAATAACTGCTGCTGCTCCTGCGGAGCCCCTTCGTAAATAAGCATGGCCATAACTTCCATCAGGGCTGCAATGTGATCTTCAGGCTCGTGAACATCATCACTGCGCTCAAAACCTAATTTCGCCAAATCTGCTCTGAGTTGACCCAATGGGCGCTCCATAAGAAACCCGGTTTGATACCAGGATCCATATGGCACCAACTCACCTCGTCCAAGGCCAATGAATAGCTCATGAAATTCTTCCTTTAGCCGTTGTGGGTCACTGTGCTTTGCAGCAAGAACCAGCGTATTAATCGCTGCACCAAGCTCACTCTTTTGGTCTGTAGTATCCAAAGACAAGCAATACGCTAAAACATCGGCATCGGGTGCGTTACGAAGAAGACCCGCTAACAGGCTGTAAAAAGCAGCTCTTCTTGCTTGGTCTGAGGACTCTACCGTTGCGACATTAACAACATCATTTTTAACTTCACTGTTTTGCATTTTTAAGAGCGTCCCTTGTCTGGTGAGTAGGTCGTTTGCTTACCTAAACTGGCTTGCATCGCATCTGAATCTTGTACTGCATCGACCACACGACAGTCCTCACACATTTTTAGTCGATTCTTAGCCCTATCAGATTGAAACATCGCATGACCTGCAAGCTTTTCTAAAATATTGCCAATGGTCTTGTGTGTTGCGAAGGGTGTGCCACAAGAAATACAACAAAAAGGCTCTTCCTCATAAAGTACCCGTTTTTTATTTCTTTCCTCACGATCAAACAACAAACGTGGCGATATTGAGATAGCATCTTCAGGGCACGTGGAAACGCACATACCACACTGAAGACAATTGTTTTCAACAAAGAATAACTGAGGGATCTCATCGCCAGTATGCAGCGCCTTACCCGGACAAACTCCCACACAAGATAGACATAGTGTGCATGAGTCTGCGTCAACCATAGCGGTACCAAATGGCGCACCCGAACCAAGGGTGACCTCAGAGCTTTTATTTGGTGCATGTTCTACAAGGTGGTCAATGGCAAAAAACATCGATTCACGTTTGTTACCAAATGCCATGAAAGTACCCAAAGGCACTGATGGCATCTTCACCTCATCTCCAGAATCATCATCTGATATGTAATAACTGACAGCAGAGGATGGGTATCCAAGCGCATTTAGGATGTCATCTTTGACCGATAATTGTTCGTCAAGTGCGGCCTTTACCGACATAGGTAACGCATGGCCTTTGACAAGAAGTACCTTACGCGCACCATAAGCTAATGCAGATAACCACACCTCAAGACCCACTGAGGCCAGCTCTTCAACCATCAGAGATAATCGGTTGGGCGATTGCAGTGGTGCTATATTCGCATCATTCTCAGCAAAAACAACTAACTCAGGATCAGTGCCACCCTCTGTTATATAGGTAGCAAGCATCTTACGAATTCGGTTTAGCGTGTCTTCAGATTTTGGATACGCATAGCGCATGGCCCCACTCGGGCAGACGGTGGCACAAACACCTCCGCCCTGACAGAGATTAGGATTAACTTGAACTTGCTCACCAATTGAAATAATTGCATCAGCAGGACATGCATCTATACAGCGCGTACACGCCACATTGCCAGACCTAGCATGCGCACATCGATCAGCGTCGTATGAAAAGTACTTTGGCTTTTCAAAAGTGCCCACCATGCCATCAAGTTCTAGCCATGCAGCATCTAGCGAATCTTGATCAGGGTTGTAGTACCAATAACCGGGTGGCGGCAGTTCGCTTTTGAGCAGTGGCGATGTGCCTAGATCCATCACCATATCGGTTTCTATAAGCTGGTAGTTGTGCTTTCCCTTCTCACCAATTTCTATGCGGAACGCACCAAGATGGCCAGTTATCTTTAGCTCTCTACCGGCAAGCGGCGTGGTAGGCACACCAAGCTCATCACAATCGTCCGTAAGTAACACTTCCGCCTGCAATGGCTTTTCCAGTCGCGTAGCAAACCATTGCGCTTGCTCTCCGCCCACAACAAGGACTTTGCCACGCGATTCATATTTCACCAACCCTGTTGGTGTCACCTGAACATCGTTTAAAGATGCCATTGCCACGTTACGGGCACGTTGATTACGCGATTCAGCCAAAGAAAGTTCGTTATCTGTCATGGTGTATCTCTTTTTCTTCTATTGCTTTAACTTCAGTGCCATCAGAATGATCTAGGGCTAGAGGTTGCTCTTGCTCATCAAGTGATAATGATTCTTCATTTTCAACATCATCCTCATCATCTAAGGCGAGCGATTCTTTTAGTTTTTCAGCAGCGCGACGTGCCTCAACTTCAATTTGATGCTTCATATCGCTTGTTACAATGTCACCAAGCAGTTCAAATTTGGTGAAGTCTTCTGCATATTCATCTAACTCAGAAATCACGTTGAACTGCGGCGAATGAAATAATTTTCTCAAGGCTGCTTTACGCAAGGTCTCACTCACCTTGCTCGACATAAAGCCACTGTAATCTGAGTCTTCATTCAATGACTCTAATGGCGGCATATCCTCATCAGTCAACTCAGGCTCTTGAACAACCTCTTCAACAGCGACTGCATTTAGCTTCTCTTCCTCTTGTCTTGCTTCGACTTTTCGTCGACTAAAGCGCTGAAAGAAAGACTCACCTTCTCGCTGCTCATCAATGTCTTTTTGATTAACATCAGACATAGGTTTAGCCTTGAACTTCCTGCGCCGTCCAATCACGCAGCTTTCTTTTTGTCTTTTTTTCAGGGAAATAATTGGCTATTACAAACGCTTCAGTCCAACGATAGAGTTCCGGAGGAACATCTACCGCAAAAACCTCATCTTCACCCTCGAGGAAAGCATGCGCTTCATCAAAACTCATGGTGATGTGAAAGGCCTCAGGACATCCACCATCGTCAACTGGATGAGCAAGCACATAGGCTCTTGGCGTGTCGCTCATTAAATT
This sequence comes from Gammaproteobacteria bacterium, assembly GCA_008080925.1. GTDB lineage: Bacteria > Pseudomonadota > Gammaproteobacteria > Chromatiales > Chromatiaceae > VMDJ01. The sequence continues at coordinate 5,176 of VMDJ01000117.1, read as the reverse complement.
GAAGTAATAACTTTCACATTCATCTGCATACAAAGTGACTTCAAAGCCACCAACCATGAACCATGCTGCATCACCCTCTTCTCTGACCAATCGAGGTTCTTCAGTTTCTGGATGACGACCAACCGCAATACCTGTGGCAGTCCAGACATAATCAACCCACTGACTGGACGCAACGCGGCGCTCCATGACTACCGCAACAGGAAAACTTCCCGGTAGATTCTCCAAATTCGCAACTGAATCAGACATTTCAATCTACTTATAAAATGAAAACTTTTCATATATTGCAATTACCGCACCAATTTTCGACTCATTAAGAAATAAAAGGCCTAACGCTACATAAACACCTAAATTAACCGCTTCATCCAGTATTTGAATTGAACAGTTGGTACATAAAGTCTCAAAAAGGTTTGGCGAAAGCGACAAAACACTCCATTGCACACCTGTCATACATCCCTAATCCTCGAAATAACACACTTAACGAAGTGGGAACGTTTTTTGCAGCAGCTCTCATTAAAGCAGATGTAAACAGGATTAAATGTGTCAGAAAGTCTAAAAGAATCATTAACCGATCGTTTTGGCAGAACAGTTGATTATTTGCGCATCTCGGTTACCGATCGTTGTGATTTACGATGCGTTTATTGCATGTCTGAAAACATGACCTTTTTACCCCGTGAACAATTACTCACTTTAGAAGAAATTATTCAAATTGGCCGTTGCTTTACAGAATTAGGCGTTAGCAAAATTCGCATTACCGGTGGTGAACCACTGCATCGTAGAAACATTCTGTCTGTATTTGAAGCTTTCGGTCAGCTTGACGGCCTTAATGATCTCACCATCACAACCAACGGCACTCAGCTACACCGTTTTGCCAAACCACTTGCTGATGCAGGTGTTACTCGCGTCAATATCAGTTTGGACACCTTAGATGCTAATCGTTTCAAAGCACTCACCCGTAATGGAGACATTGATAAAGTCCTCAACGGCATTGATGCCGCGCAGAAAGTTGGCTTTAAACGCATAAAAATTAATGCAGTAGTTTTAAAAAATCGAAACCATGATGAGGTTTGTGCGCTCGTCGAACATGCAATCAAACGAGGCATCGACATCAGCTTTATCGAAGAAATGCCTCTCGGTGTTATCGGTGATCACGACCGAGAGGAATGCTATTACTCCAGCGATGACATTCGACGCGACCTCGAGAAGACATTCGATTTAATACCCACCACTGAGACAACTGGCGGACCGTCGCGTTACTACAGAATTGCCAACGAACAATCACGAGTCGGTTTTATTTCTCCTCATAGCCACAATTTCTGTGACACCTGTAATCGTGTTCGATTAACCGCTGAAGGGCGACTTCTTCTTTGCTTAGGCCAAGAACACAGCGTTGATTTACGCACCGTTGTTCGCGCTCATCCAGGTGATGATGACACTTTAAAACAGGCCATTCGCGAAGCGATGGAAATCAAACCTTTGGGGCATGATTTTGATCTTTCCGCAAAACCCGTCATCTTTAGACACATGAATCACACTGGGGGTTGATGGCCATGTCAGTAATAAACTCACCTAAAAAAAATACCTATCGCCCCGAAATGACAAATGAGGGGTTAAAGCCTTCTCATGAAGTTATTGCGATTGATGAATATGGTCAACAGCAAGCTGGCATGATCGCCGGAGAACAAGCTTTAACGGTTTACATCGATGACAAAGAGATTGTCACTCTGATGACATTGGGCACCCATCCCGAAATGTTGACACTGGGTTATCTCGCCAACCAACGCTTAGTGCCCTGTCTTGAATCGGTCGATTCTGTCAGCGTTGATTGGGAAAAAGCAGAGGTCAAAGTGAATACCTTTGAGCGAATTAGTGATCTCGATGAAAAACTAAAGCACCGAACTGTGACTACAGGCTGCGGTCAAGGCACTGTGTTTGGACGCATAGGTGAAGAGCTTGAAAAAATTCGTCTTCCTAAAGTGTCCATCAAGCAATCTCAAATCTACCGCTTGCTATCTCAAATTAATGATCACAATGAGGTTTATCAAAAGGCAGGTGCTGTTCATGGCTGCGCTTTATGTCGTACTGATGAAGACAGTTCCGAGGTAAATATATTTGTAGAAGATGTCGGTCGGCACAATGCGGCTGACGCAATCTGCGGTTTTATGTGGCTCAATGCCATTAATGGAAATGACAAGTGGTTCTATACAACAGGGCGACTCACTTCTGAAATGGTCATCAAGGTTGCGCAGATGCAGATTCCTGTCCTGCTTTCTCGATCTGGTGTAACCCAAAAAGGGCTAGAACTTGCTCAAAAAATAGGCGTCATTTTGATTGCCAGAGCCAAGGGTGATCATTTTTTAATTTACAACGGGGCTGATCAAATTGAATTTGATTCGGTACCGGTCAAGAAGCCTCACTCATTGAAGCGAAATACAAATAACAAAAAGCAAACCGCTCCATCCGTGAATATGCTTGCTGCACAATCAAGTTAAGTTTGAATCATGTCTGCTGTTATCGCCTCACATTCTGATACTTACATGAGCGTTAAGCAGGTCGCTAGCTATCTGCAGCTCAATGAGAAAAAAATCTATGCTTTAGTTAGTGAAGGACTGATTCCCGCTACCAAGATTACTGGCAAATGGATGTTTCCTCGCGAACTCGTAGATCGATGGATGATGGATTCCTCACATGGTGGACTCTTTACGGATCGAATGGTTATCGCTGGCAGCGACGACCCTCTACTCCAACGTGTCCTGACAATCTTTGCTCGCGATATCAACACGCATGCTCAAGTAAGTTATACACCCACCGGAACAAGACTTGGCCTTGAGTTACTTCAAGCAAATCGAATTGACGTTAGCGCTATTCACTGGGGACCATTGAAAGAAAGTCATTTACGTCACCCAGCCCTTTTGCGTCAGCATTCTCACCATAGAGACTGGGTTTTGATCCGTGCGTTCTCAAGAGAACAAGGACTTATTGTTCGCCCAGAGATTGCTGAAAAGCATGATGATATTGAATCATTACTTTCTGCTGATTATCGTTGGGTTGAACGCCAAGCTGGTGCAGGTGCACAGCGACTCTTTTTAGAGATAAGAAAAAATTTCGGCATTAACAAGCCCTTTACTGCTACGACTAGCGCTTTATCTGAAAGAGAAGCCGCAACCGCTATCAATCTAGGTCTTGCCGATGTCGCCCCAGGAGCAAGATCCGCAGCAACAGAATCCGGTCTTGGATTTATCTCATATGGCCACGAGGCTTTTGATCTGGCTCTACCGAGAAACATGTGGTTCAGACGCCTGTTCCAAGACCTCTTAAACCGACTTCAATCAGGCGAAACACGCCAAACTGCCGATTTACTTGGTGGCTATGATTTCTCTCAATGCGGTGAGCTTGTCTGGGGTGAGGAATAATCAAGTTACTAGGCTTGCTCTGACTCCCATAGGTGACACTTTCGTTCTAATGTCTTACGAGACACACCCAGTCGTCGGGCAGCGGCAGATTTATTACCACCCTCAAGTGAAAGCACACGAAGAATGTGTCTCTTTTCGACTGACTCAAGTGTTAGATCATCCTCATCACCAGATGGTGTTTCATTCATATGCGCCACTGCCCCACATGAAGTCACACCCTGACTCGGATGTTGGTTTAATAGCAAACATCGCTCTATAACGTTTTTGAGTTCGCGAATATTGCCTGGCCAGTCGTACTGACTTAGCCGATCAATTTCAGCTTGAGTAATCTTAGGATCAGGAATCCCCAAATCAGCTGCAACGGCTTTGGCAAAATGTTCAACAAGCAATGGCAAATCACTTATGCGCTCGCGTAACGCAGGCATTCGAATACTTAATACGTTTAATCGGTAATACAGATCCTCGCGAAAATTACCTTTTTCAATTTCTGACTGTAAATCTCTATTTGTTGCCGCGACGATACGCACATTTACAGAGCGTTCTTTATTGCCGCCAACCGGACGAACCTTTCTATCTTCCATGACGCGAAGTAATCGAGTTTGCATCGCCATTGGCAACTCGCCAATTTCATCTAAGAATAAAGTCCCGCCATCCGCATAAGAGAACAAGCCTTCACGATCTTTCGTAGCACCTGTAAAGGCACCTTTGACATGACCAAACAACTCACTTTCGAGAAGCTCTGGTTGAAGTGCACCACAGTTTATTGGCACAAATGATCCAGAACGACCACTTTGATTATGAATGGCTCTCGCAGCTAGCTCTTTACCGGTGCCAGATTCTCCATAAATAAGAACCGTAGAAGGTATTGGTGCAACGCGTTTGATAATTTCACATGTCTCTTGAAAAATTTCACAACCACCTACAATGCCATGATCTTGGTCTAATTCTTTTGCTTGTCGACGAAGAACATAACCTTCACGTTTCTGCCTTTGACGCTCAAGACTTCTATCTATAGAAGCGAGTAAATCGTTAGTATCAAAAGGCTTAATAAAAAAATCAGATGCGCCCGCTTTTAACGCCTCTACGGCATAGAGCTGATTAGATACAGAAGAAAGACAGATCACAGCAGTAAGCGGGTCATCTTCTGTGAGTCGATTAATCCAATGTCCGTTGCTATCAGGTATAAAATGGATACCTGTAATAACAAGATCGAAGTGATAACGCGAGAGTAGCTCTTCTGCAGATTGATAGTCTTCAGCACTTTCAACTAGCCCAAAGACATCGCTTAAATTTTCCGTTAGTGATGATAGAAGTTCTTTATCTTCATCAACAATGAGAACGGAGTTCATTTTATGAGTGCTTACTTCTTTAACAGCGTGAGAGTGAGCATTTGATTTGAGTTCTTCAAGAACCCTTTCTGATGTGGCTGACATTTTTAATTCTTTTATTTTCGTAATGCATAATTACAGATATGCGATAAACGTAAATATTACAGCGCTATTTACGAATCCCCCTTCAACTAAGACTCCAAGAATATGGTACAGACTGTCTCAATCAGAACTACTATTCTGGTTCAATTTGTCGCAAGTGCAAGTAAATGTTTTTTATTCCCTGCGCTTCTCGTCCTTAACAAACCGTATTTTCAGGTAATTCCTATAAATAAATAAAATGGCACCTTATTTGCTGTGTTTTTAATGTCCTTAACTCAATCATGTCTGATGAGCATTGCCCCAGAAAACATTACCGCATTAAGTTTAGCGGGCGGC
>VMDJ01000084.1 GCA_008080925.1 Gammaproteobacteria bacterium | reverse complement strand
GTCTTATGCGAACTCGAATCAAAATCTGTGGAATCACCTCGGTTGAGGACGCCTTGGCGGCGACTCGCTTGGGAGCAGATGCGATTGGCTTGGTGTTTTATCCGCCCAGTCCACGTTATGTCGAGGTAGAGCAAGCAGCCGAGATTGCAGCAGCCTTGCCACCGTTTGTGACTACGGTGGCCTTGTTTGTGAATGCTGATGAGCAAACCATTGCAGATGTGGTCTCGCGTGTACGCATTGATTTGATCCAGTTTCACGGTAATGAATGCAAAGATTACTGCGGCATGCACCAACGTCCTTACATCAAGGCGGTGCGCATGAGTGATGATGTTGATCTGGATAAACAGCTCAACGATTTCTCGCAAGCGCGTGGCTTGTTGCTAGATACTTACAAAGCCGGTGTGCCAGGTGGCACGGGCGAACAATTTAATTGGGACCGCGTCCCCGCACATGTTGCTGACAAGATTATCTTGGCAGGTGGTTTAACCCCAGAAAATGTGAAAGACGCAGTGGCGCAGGTACATCCTTATGCTGTTGATGTCAGCGGTGGTGTGGAATCTGTGCCTGGTAAAAAAGATACAGAAAAAATGGCCCGCTTTATTGAAGCGGTGCGTAGTCAAGAGAGCAGATCATGAAACTGACCGATCTACCTGATGCATCAGGACACTTTGGCCCTTACGGTGGCGTATTCGTTGCTGAAACTTTGATGGAGCCGATTGACGAGCTTCGTCATGCGTATGAAAAGTACATGAAAGATCCAGAGTTCCTCGCGGAGCTTGATGTGGATCTTAAGCATTACGTCGGACGTCCTTCACCGATTTATCACGCAGAGCGTTTAAGCCGTGAGTTAGGTGGTGCGCAAATCTATCTTAAGCGTGAAGATTTAAATCACACCGGTGCGCATAAGGTGAATAACACCATCGGACAAGCCTTATTGGCAAAGCGCATGGGTAAGACGCGCATTATCGCTGAGACAGGTGCGGGTCAGCACGGTGTGGCAAGTGCCACAGTCGCTGCACGTCTAGGATTGGAATGTGTGGTTTACATGGGTGCGGTGGATGTCGCGCGTCAAGAAGCAAATGTTTATCGCATGAAGCTATTGGGCGCAGAAGTGCGTGCAGTATCTTCAGGTTCTAAGACCTTAAAAGATGCTTTGAATGAAGCGATGCGTGATTGGGTATCGAATGTAGATAACACTTTCTACATCATCGGTACCGTCGCAGGTCCTCATCCATATCCTGCGATGGTGCGTGATTTCCAAGCGGTGATTGGTCGCGAATCGCGCGCTCAGATGATGCAAATGACCGGTCGCCTACCAGACAAGCTTGTTGCGTGTGTTGGCGGTGGTTCCAATGCGATCGGTTTATTCCATCCATTTATTGATGATGCTGAGGTTGGCATTGTAGGTGTTGAAGCTGCAGGTAGTGGCCTAGATTCAGGTATGCACGCAGCGCCTTTGTGCGCAGGCAAGCCAGGTGTACTGCACGGTAACCGTACCTATCTGATGGAAGACACCAATGGTCAGATTATTGAAACGCATTCAATCTCAGCCGGTTTGGATTACCCGGGTGTGGGCCCTGAGCATGCGTGGTTAAAAGATACCGGTCGTGCTGAGTATGTGGCCGTGACAGATGCTGAGGCGTTAGATGCGTTCCACCGTTTGACGCGCACAGAAGGTATTATTCCTGCCCTTGAAACAAGCCATGCCATTGCGCAGGTGATCAAGATGGCGCCTACCATGAGTAAAGACCAAAGCATTCTGGTGAATCTTTCAGGTCGTGGCGACAAAGATATGCACACGGTTGCTGCGAAAGAAGGATTGACGATATGAGTCGTATTGCGGGCTGTTTTGCCGCTCTTAAAGAAAACAATAAAACGGCACTTATTCCTTTTATCACCGCGGGTGACCCTCACCGTGATGTGACTGTGCCTTTGATGCACACCTTGGTAGAACAGGGTGCAGACATCATCGAGTTGGGCGTGCCTTTCTCGGATCCAATGGCAGATGGCCCTGTTATTCAGCGTGCCAGTGAGCGTGCGCTTGAGAACAACATGTCATTACGTGATGTGTTAGCAGTCGTTACCGAATTTCGTAAAACCAACTCGGCTACGCCAGTTGTCTTGATGGGTTATCTCAACCCAATCGAAATCATGGGCTACGAAGCATTTGCTGCAGCCGCGCAAGACGCGGGTGTTGATGGCGTGCTGACAGTGGATATTCCACCAGAAGAAGGTAATGATTTAATCAATGCGATGCGTGCGCATGAGCTTGATCCGATTTATCTCTTGGCACCGACCTCAACCGAAGAGCGCATCCGTAAAATCACCTCTACTGCTAGTGGCTTCGTTTATTACGTTTCCTTGAAAGGCGTTACCGGTGCGGCGAATTTGGATGTTGATGCTGTGTCGGCAAAGCTCGATGCCATTCGTCAGACCACGGAAATGCCGGTTGGCGTAGGTTTTGGTATCAAAGATGCGGCAACTGCCAAGGCGATGGCGGCAATTGCAGATGCAGTTGTTGTGGGTAGTGCGATTGTTCAGCGGGTTGAAGATAATGCCGGGGATACCGCGGCAATTCAGTCGTCTGTAGGTGAGTTGATTGCTGAGATGCGTACCGCGATTGATGCCATTTAGGATCGATCTGCTGCTATAATTTAGCCATCTTTCACGAACACGTCGAGATCACCATGAGCTGGTTTGAAAAGTTAATGCCGAGCCGTATTCGCACCGAAGTGGCGAGTAAAAAGGGTGTTCCTGAGGGGCTTTGGACCAAATGTCCTAGCTGTGAAGCGGTCCTCTACCGTAACGAGCTTGAGCGTAATGGCGACGTGTGTCCTAAGTGTGATCATCACATGCGTATCAATGCTCGTCGTCGTCTGGATTTATTCCTTGATGCGGAAGGGCGTGTTGAGATCGCTGAGAATCTCGAGTCAGCAGATCCGCTGAAGTTTAAAGACAGCAAAAAATATCGCGACCGTGTGGTTTCAGCACAAAAAGCGACGGGCGAAAAAGATGCCTTAATCGTGATGCGCGGCACCTTACACAACAATCCTGTTGTGGCTGCAGCTTTCGAATTCTCTTTCATGGGTGGTTCGATGGGCTCTGTGGTTGGTGAGCGTTTTGTCCGTGCAGTGAATGCAGCCTTAGAAAATAATTGTCCGTTGGTGTGTTTCGCGACCTCGGGTGGTGCGCGTATGCAAGAGTCTCTGTTCTCATTGATGCAGATGGCAAAAACCTCAGCAGCTCTGAATCGCTTATCAAAACGTGGTTTACCGTTTATTTCTGTTTTGACCGATCCAACAATGGGTGGTGTATCCGCAAGTTTTGCGATGTTGGGTGATCTCAATGTTGCAGAGCCGAACGCATTGATTGGTTTTGCAGGTCCTCGCGTTATTGAGCAAACGGTTCGTGAAAAATTACCTGAAGGCTTCCAGCGTTCAGAATTCCTCCTTGAGAAAGGTGCTATCGACATGATCGTCGACCGTCGTGAGATGCGTGACCGTCTCAGCAACGTGTTGATGATGCTGATGCAAAAGCACAAGTCGGCATAAAGTGTCTGCTAAGTCGCTCGAGCAATGGCTCGATTGGCAACTCGAACTCCATACCAAAGAAATTGATCTTGGCCTCGATCGGGTGTCACGTGTGTGGCAAGCGATGGGTGCGCCCGCAATTGCTGATAAGGTGATAACCGTTGCCGGGACTAACGGCAAAGGATCAACCGTCGCTTTTTGTGAGGCGATTTATCACGCAGCGGGTTATCGCGTTGGGTGTTATACCTCGCCGCACCTACTGCGTTACAACGAACGTATTCGTTTAGACCATCAACTGGCTAGCGACGAACAAATCGTTTCTGCCTTTGAAGCGATTGATCAAGCACGTGGAGAGATTCCTTTAACTTATTTTGAATTCGGCACCTTGGCGGCATTGTGGCTGATGGCACAAAGCCAGATGGAGATCGCTATCTTAGAGGTGGGTTTGGGTGGTCGTTTGGATGCGGTGAACATCATCGATGCAGACGTCGTAGTGATCACCAGTATTGGTTTGGACCATATGGACTGGTTGGGTGATTCGATCGCTAAGATTGGATTCGAAAAAGCGGGCGTGATGCGCAAAGGTCATCCTGCAGTGCTAGCAGCAAAAGATTTACCACCGAGTGTTAAAGCGCATGCCGATAAGGTTGGAGCTAAGACGTTTATGCTTGGTGAGCAATATCACTTTGAACAAATTGCGGGCGGCTGGAGTTGGCAAGGTCAAAACAGAACACGTCGTGCACTGCCGTTGCCAAGTATGCGCGGTAGTGTTCAGCTTCAGAACGCCGCAGCTGCGTTACAAGTTATTGAGTTGCTCGAAGACACTTTCCCAGTGGATCAAAATGCGGCCAAAAGCGGTTTGATAGATGCCAAGGTATTTGGTCGTTTTGATATCTATCAACACAAAGCTCGCTTTGTTGTGGATGTGGGACATAACCCAGAAGCCGTCGGTCATTTGGCTTCACACCTTGGTGATTTGTTTGTGCCCGGTAAAGTTCATGCTGTCGTTGGGATGCTGAAGGATAAATCGATTGCTGAGACGCTGGCAGTTATAGCGCCTCGGATAGAGGAATGGCACTTGCTTGATCTGAGTGATAACCCTCGCGGCGCAACAGCTGAACGTCTTGCGGAATGCTTACCGGCAGAGTCACAAAAACAGAGCTATGCATCAGCTAAAGATGCCTTAGATGCTCTTGATACTGAGCTGAGTAGTGATGATTTAGTGGTGGTGTTTGGCTCCTTCGTGACGGTAGGTGCAACACTGGCATGGTTGGGCGAAATGCCCACCTAATCTAGGTATACTGAGGACATCAATTAGAAGGGTATATCACTGTGGATCAAACACTAAAACAACGTCTTGTCGGTGCAGCGGTTTTAGCTGCTCTCGTGGTGATTTTTGTGCCGATGTTGGTCGGTGATCCAGATGAGCATGTCATTGAAAAACCGGTGATTGCAGAGCCTGCCAAAATCGAACCCTTTGCTTCTGAGTTGTTATCTCAAGAAGTGGTGATCCCTGAGCGCATCAAGCCAGCCGAGGTTAATCTGACCGAACCTAAAGCACCTACAGCCGAGGCAAAACCGGTTGTGGAGCGTCCCAAAGTGGGTATCGAGGCATGGGTAGTGCAAGTGGGTAAGTTCTCGAATCGTGAGAATGCGCAGAAGCTTGTCGCGAGCTTGCGTAAGGCTGAGATGCAGACACCAGATCCCGAGGAAGAGACCATTTCGGGTAAGACGTCATACCGCGTGATTGTCGGACCATTCCTAAAGAAAACGCGTGCTGAAGGACTCGTCGAAGAGATTCGTAAAATCTCTGGTACCAAGGCATTTGTCACTAGTTTTCAATAGGGCATTTAGCCCTTCGCACGGCGCCAAGCTCTGATAAGATTGCGCCTTTCTTCATGAACCATTAGGAACTGCTCGATGCCTTGGCTCGATTACGCGCTGATCGCCATCTTGGTCGTTTCAACTCTGATCAGTCTTGCTCGTGGCTTTGTCCGCGAAGCTTTCTCTTTAGCTATCTGGATTGTGGCATTTTGGATTGCTTGGACTTTTTTCCGCGAGCTAGCGTTTCAATTTGAATCTTATGTCGATTCGCCAACCGTTCGTTTAGGTGTGTCGTTTGCGCTATTGATGATCGCAGCGCTGTTAATCGGCGGTATGGTTAACTACCTCCTAATCCAACTCATCGAAAAAACCGGCATGAGCGGCACAGATCGCTTCATAGGCATGATCTTTGGGGTTGCTCGTGGTGTGTTGGTGATTTCCGTTCTTGTGTTGTTATCAGGTTTGACAACCTTACCTAAAGAAGCTTTCTGGACGGAGTCTCAGTTGATTCCGTATTTCCAAGAAATCGCTTTTTGGTTACGTGACTTATTACCGCAAGAGTATGCGGAGTATTTTCGATACACAGCCGTTGAATCATCCTTGAGGGAGATCGCCTAAGATGTGTGGCATCGTTGGCATTGTTAGCAACCAACCCGTTAACCAAGAGCTCTACGATGCCTTGCTCGTTTTGCAGCACCGCGGCCAAGATGCAGCGGGTATTGTGACTTGTGAGGGCGATCGTCTTAACTTACGCAAAGATAATGGCTTAGCGCGTGACGTATTCGATACCAAACACATGCTTAAGTTACGCGGCAATATGGGTATCGCACACGTGCGTTATCCAACTGCGGGCAGCAGCTCATCTGCCGAAGCACAGCCGTTTTATGTGAATTCGCCTTACGGCATTACCTTGGCGCACAACGGCAATCTGACCAACTCGAAAGAGATTGAGAAAGAGTTGTTCGCTCAAGACCGTCGCCATATCAATACCGACTCTGACTCAGAGATTTTGTTGAATGTATTCGCGCACGAGCTTGATGAGCAAGTGCAATCACTGACCATTGAGCCGGATGATGTTTTCCGTGCCGTTGAAAAAGTCCACAAGCGTTGTCGTGGCGGCTACGCTGCTGTGGCGATGATTCCTGGTTTTGGTGTGATTGCGTTCCGTGATCCTAATGGGATTCGTCCAGCTGTTTTTGGTACTCGTGAGTCAGCTGATGGCCAACCAGAATTGATGGTGGCATCGGAGAGTGTGGCGCTCGATACGCTTGGGTTTGCTCGTGTGCGTGATATCGAGCCAGGTGAAGCGGTAATCTTCACAATGGATGGTCGTTTGTTCCATAAGCAATGTGCTGAGAGCCCACGTCGTTCACCCTGCTTATTCGAATTTGTTTACTTCGCACGTCCTGATTCAATAATCGATGACATCTTTGTACACAAAGCGCGTTTGCGTATGGGGCAGATGTTAGCTAAGAAGATTCAGCGTGAGATGGCGGATGAGCAGATCGATGCCATTATTCCGATTCCTGATACCAGTCGTACGTCTGCGATGGCGTTAGCTGAAGAGCTGGGCGTTCGTTATGCGGAAGGCTTCATCAAAAATCGTTATATCGGTCGCACCTTCATCATGCCAGGTCAAACCACGCGTAAAAAGTCGGTGCGTCAAAAGCTGAACCCCATTGATATTGAGTTCAAAGGTAAAAATGTTTTACTTGTTGATGACTCGATTGTTCGTGGCACAACCTCACGTCAAATCGTTCAGATGGCACGTGATGCAGGCGCTAAGAAAGTCTTCTTTGCTTCTGCGGCACCTGCAGTGCGTTACCCGAATGTCTACGGTATTGATATGCCAGCCGCCAAGGAGCTGATTGCTCATGGACGCACGGATGATCAAGTAGGTGAGTGGATTGGTGCGGATCGTTTGATCTATCAAGATCTAGAAGACTTGATTGAAGCGGTACAGAAGAAAGGCAAAGCCTATGTTGATCGCTTTGATACGTCAGTATTTGATAGTGACTATGTGACCGGCGATGTCACGCCTGAATATTTACAGGCGCTAGAAGATGCCCGTAATGATGATGCGAAATCACAGCGTGAGTCATCAAGCCGAATTAATATCGTCGGCTTACATAACGATTAATCGTCTGAGCTAACTTTTCCGATCGCACAGCTAACAAAGCTTTTGGCTTTTGCAGTTGCTGCTTTCATGCCTTCGACGCTGCCGCTTTCTGGGTAACCCATCTTTAAAAGATGCGATGCAATGGCATCGCGATCAAGATTCTCACCGTCAATCGATACCATGCCGTTTTCGACATCGATCTCTACCGTTGAGACGCCAGCCTCATCCATCAGGCCTTTTTTAATGCTGTTGGCACATCCGCCGCATTTGATATTTTCAACTTGAATTGAAAGACTCATCTTCTGCCTCAATGGGTTAGGGGTGCTAAACGGTACTGATCGTGGCAAGCAACACAGGCATTAGTGACTCTATGCAGCTGAGTAAACACAGGCTTTAGATCATTACTGATTGGAACATTTCTTAGGCTTAAGGATAGATCATTTGCCGCATTGTGCATGGTGGCGCCGAGCTGACGCATTTCGGCGGGCATAAAGCGCGCGGCATGGTTTCCATGTTCACCGTGTTGATGGCCTTGCCCGAGTCCTTTTTCCGCAGCATCAGCTGCGGCTTCGTAATTTTCTTCGGCAAGAAACCCTTGGATCTGACTTATAGCCCGCAGGTGGTCACGCATTGACTTTAGGGTAGCGTGATAAGCCGGCGCAGGAAATTCCACCAATTGACGCTCATCCTTACTGGTTTCGTGCGCATGGTGCTTCATCATCATTGCATGATGGTCCATTTCGCCAATGGCAAATGTCGAGAAAAGACTGAGAGATAAGAAAGCGGTTATTTTTCGCATGTTTAGTCGGAATTCCTGCTGAATCAGCATAAGATAGGGCTTATTAAAGAGAGAGTGTTAGTGATTTCTCTCGTCAAAGTAGTTTAAGAGTCATCATGAGCAATAACCAAGACTGGGATTTAGAAACAAAAGCGATTCGTACAGGTCACGCGCGTTCTCCTGAAATGGAGCACTCGGAGCCTATTTATGCGACATCGAGTTTTTGTTTTCGTTCCGCTCAAGAGGCTGCAGCTCGTTTTGCTGGCGATGAGCCGGGCAATATCTATGCGCGATTTACCAATCCCACCACGCGAGCATTCGAGCAACGCCTTGCGGCAATGGAAGGCGCAGAGGCTTGTGTTGCAACCGCTTCGGGTATGTCAGCGATATTGGCGACGTGCTTATCGCTGATGCAGCATGGTGATCACATTGTCAGTTCGCGCAGTATTTTTGGTAGCACCACAGTGCTATTTGATAAATATCTTGTGCGCTCTGGGATTCACACAAGCTATGCCGATCAGTCAGATATAGACAGTTGGCGCGCGGCTATCACTTCGAAAACTAAGTTGTTGTTCGTTGAAACACCGTCTAATCCGTTAACCACCTTGTGTGATATTCAGGCACTTGCCAATTTGGCGCATGAGCATGGTTGTTTGTTGGTTGTTGATAACTGTTTTTGCACACCGGCTCTGCAAAAGCCTTTAGAGCTTGGCGCGGATATCGTGATTCATTCGGCAACCAAATATCTTGATGGTCAGGGGCGTGCTTTAGGTGGTGCTGTCTGTGGTAGCCAGAAATTAGTCGGCGAAGAGGTATTTGGTTTCTTGCGCACGGCTGGTCCGACAATGGCACCGTTCAATGCGTGGGTCTTCCTTAAGGGCCTTGAGACATTATCCTTACGCATGATGGCACATTCAGCGTCAGCGCTTGAGCTTGCCCAGTGGTTAGAGGCACACCCTTCAATCGAGAAGGTGTATTACCCAGGTTTGCCATCACATCCGCAGCATGAGCTTGCTCAGCGTCAGCAGAAAACAGGTGGCGGTATCGTTGCCTTTGAAGTGAAGGGTGGCAAAGACGCCGCTTGGTCAGTGATTGACGCGACGCAGATGCTCTCAATTACCGCCAACTTAGGTGATGCGAAAACCACGATTACTCATCCAGCGACAACCACGCATGGTCGTTTAACAGATGAGCAGAGGGAAAAAGCGGGTATCCAGCAGAACTTGGTCCGCGTGGCGGTGGGTCTTGAGTCTATTGAAGACATCAAAGCAGACTTGGCTTTGGGGCTTGATCGCCTGAAATAAGGCGGAATAAGGGTTTCGAGGTCGCTCGAAACATGAAAAATATTAATTTTTCCAGGACGTGCGCCTTTGTTAAGGTGCTGCGCACTTGTGGCGCAGTCTGACTGTGCCTGCCAGAAAATCAGCTAAAGGATTGATTATGTTAGAAGCTTATCGCGCTCACGTTGCAGAACGTGCTGAACAAGGTGTACCACCGCTGCCATTGTCAGCTGATCAGGTTAATGGCCTGGTTGAATTGCTGAAAAACCCACCAGCAGGTGAAGAGGATACCTTGATGGATCTGTTGATCAATCGCGTTCCACCAGGTGTTGATGATGCAGCTTACGTAAAAGCCGCTTTCTTGGCCGCTGTGGCGAAGGGTGAAGCCGCATCTCCTTTGGTCAATAAAGAGAAAGCCGTTGAGTTGTTAGGCACCATGTTGGGTGGTTACAACATCCAGCCAATGATTGATTTGTTGGATGATGCTGATCTCGGTGGTTTAGCAGCAGAGCAGCTGAAGTACACCTTATTGATGTTTGATGCCTTCCACGATGTAAATGAGAAAGCAAAAGCGGGTAACGCGAATGCAAAAGCGGTTGTTGAGTCATGGGCGAATGCTGAGTGGTTCACTCGTAAAGCCGATGTGCCTGCGGAAATTAAGCTGACCGTTTTCAAAGTCACTGGTGAGACAAATACCGACGATTTATCGCCTGCACAAGATGCATGGTCTCGTCCTGATATTCCAGTTCACGCGCTCGCTATGTTGAAGATGGAGCGTGAGGGGATCGTTCCTGATGACAATGGAAATACCGGTCCAATTAAACTGATCGAAGAGTTGAAAGGTAAGGGCAATCCACTGGTTTATGTGGGTGATGTTGTCGGTACGGGTTCCTCACGTAAGTCAGCGACTAACTCCGTGCTATGGCATATGGGTGATGATATTCCTTTCGTGCCGAATAAGCGCTCAGGTGGTGTTGTGTTGGGCGGCAAGATCGCTCCAATTTTCTTCAACACGGTTGAAGACTCAGGTGCATTGCCAATCGAATGTCCTGTTGAGCAAATGAACATGGGCGATGTGATCACAGTTAAGCCTTATGAGGGTGTGGTCACTAACGAAGCGGGTGAGGTGATCTCTGAGTTCTCACTGAAGACCGATGTTATTTTGGATGAAGTGAAAGCGGGTGGTCGCATCCCATTGATTATCGGTCGTTCATTGACTGAAAAAGCGCGCGAAGCACTAGGTCTCGATGCGACTGATACGTTCCGTCGTCCTGTTGATCCTGCGGATACAGGCAAGGGCTTTACCTTGGCACAGAAGATGGTCGGTAAGGCATGTGGCGTAGACGGTATCCGTCCAGGCACTTACTGCGAGCCACGTATGGGTACAGTGGGTTCGCAAGACACCACAGGTCCAATGACCCGTGACGAGTTGAAAGAGTTGGCCTGTTTGGGCTTCTCTGCTGACTTGGTGATGCAGAGCTTCTGCCACACGGCGGCGTATCCAAAGCCTGTGGATATCAATACACAGCACACCTTGCCTGAGTTCATTCAAAACCGTGGCGGTGTGTCTTTACGTCCAGGTGATGGTGTTATCCATAGCTGGTTGAACCGTATGTTGTTACCAGATCAAGTTGGTACTGGCGGTGACTCACATACCCGTTTCCCATTGGGTATCTCTTTCCCTGCAGGTTCTGGTCTAGTCGCATTCGGCGCGGCATTGGGTGTTATGCCATTGGATATGCCTGAGTCAGTGCTGGTTAAGTTCAGTGGCGAAATGCAGCCAGGTATTACCTTGCGTGACTTGGTTAACGCGATACCACATGCAGCGCTTAAGCGTGGTTTGTTGACTGTTGAGAAGCGCGGTAAAAAGAACTGCTACAACGGCCGCATTTTGGAGATCCAAGGTCTACCTAATCTAACTGTTGAGCAAGCGTTTGAGCTATCAGATGCATCAGCTGAGCGTTCAGCAGCCGGTTGTACCATCGATCTATCAGAAGAGTCAGTGGCTGAATACTTGCGTTCAAACATCATTATGTTGCGTTGGATGATCGAGAATGGCTACGAAGATGCACGCACTCTTGAGCGTCGCGCACGTGCAATGGAAGAGTGGCTAGAGAATCCAGTGTTGATGCGTGCAGATGCCGATGCGGAATACGCTGAGGTGATCGAGATCAACATGTCTGAGATCAAAGAGCCATTATTGGCATGTCCAAACGATCCAGATGATGTGAAGACCTTGTCAGAAGTGGCAGGCGACAAGATTGATGAGGTCTTCATCGGTTCTTGTATGACCAACATTGGTCACTTCCGTGCAGCGGGTAAATTGTTGCAAGCGGCGGGTAATACCTTGCCAACACGTTTGTGGATTGCACCACCAACCAAGATGGACGAGCAGCAATTGATGGAAGAGGGTTACTTCAACATCTACGCGCAAGCGGGTGCACGTACTGAGATGCCAGGTTGTTCGTTGTGTATGGGTAACCAAGCACGTATTGCGGCAAACTCAACGGCTGTATCAACTTCAACGCGTAACTTCCCGAACCGTTTGGGTCAGGGTGCTAACGTGTACTTGTCATCAGCTGAACTTGCTTCGATTGCAGCGATCATGGGTAAGTTGCCTACAGTGGCTGAGTACATGGAGTACGCAACTAAGATCGATAGCATGGCGCCTGAGATCTACCGCTACCTCAACTTCGACAAAATGCCGGAGTACGTCGAGTCTGCGGATAAGGCACAAGAGATTATCGTTAAGTTAGCGATCTAATCTTCGCCAAACGAAGAAGCCCGCGAAAGCGGGCTTTTTTGTGCTTTTTTAACGTGCGGTTGGCTTTTTCATCTGGCTACGCGTTTGTTCAGCTCTTACAGCCAGTGAACCTAAGCTGACC
>VMDJ01000070.1 GCA_008080925.1 Gammaproteobacteria bacterium | reverse complement strand
GGTCATACCTTTTGACATGAATAGTGAAATGATTGAGCCGCTGAAGCCGATGATCGCTGAATACACCAAAAGGGCATTTAGGTTTAGGTCGACACCGTTCTGTGCCAGTAAGCCGTCAAAGCCCAACAGGCTGAATGTAATGCTAATAACCACCAAAATGGCTGCATTAGTAAGTAAGAACAACAAGATACGCACGAGGAATCTCCTAAAAATTTGATGATAGTAATGTGGGGTGTCTTGGTCGTTTAATCAAGAGGCATTGCACAGGGGTATTTGGCACGTCATAGTCAGCTCACCAAGATAATGGAATCGATGCCATGCGTTACAACACGACCACCGAACAACCCATGACGGTGTATTCAGAAGCCGAAAGTTTGCACTTTATGCTCAACTTTACGGTCTTTCTCGGGCTCATCATTGGTGTGATTTTGTGGTTTCTGGGTCGCCATGGTCGGGTGTTGTGGCTACAGGTCTGGAGTGCAGGCTTGGTGCTTAGTAGTGTTACTTATCTGTTGGCTGCGGTTTTGGGTTATATCCGCTAGTCATAGCGGACTTCGAGAATTTCAAACTCGGCTTCACCTTCGGGTAAGCGTACTTTGATGACCTCGTCTGTCTCACGCTTCATTAATGCTTTGGCCATGGGTGAGTCCATGCTGATCCAGTTTTTCTCTGGACTGAACTCATCCGGGCCGACGATACGATAGGTTATCTCGACATCCTGCATGCTCAGCAGAGTGACATATGCACCAAAGAAGACTTGATCGCAGTTGCTTGGTTTTTGATCGACGACTTTTAGATTGGGTAAGCGAGTTTGTAGATAACGAATACGACGATCCATCTCGCGTAACTGTTTTTTACGATAGATGTATTCAGCATTCTCTGAGCGATCACCTTCTGCCGCAGCAGCGGATAGGATCTTCACCACTTCGCGTCGTTTTGCCCATAAGGCTTTTTCTTCAGCGCGTAATGTCTCGTACCCGTCTTTGGTGATGTAGGGTGATTTAGGTTCGCTGGGTGGTCGATATCGCCCCATTAAAACTGATCAGTTTTCAGCATCACTAAAGTGCAGGCTTCAAACCATTCGATATTCGCTGCATCCAAAGCGCTTTGTAGTGGCTCTGATTCAGTTCCGGGATTGAAGATCACACGACCTGGCTTTAGCGAGACAATCGAGTCGATATGTTCTACCAATCGATCCGAACCCACGTACAGGGTCAGAGTGTCGACAGCTTCTGTGATATCACCCAGCTGATGGGTGACCTGAAGGCCATCGATCTCTGGAAACTTGGGGTGAACTGGCGTGACGCGATGCCCATGTTGGGTGAGTAAACGTTGTGCCTGATTGGCATAACGCGCGGGTTTTGGACTGGCGCCAAAGATAACAACATGCTGAGTGCTCATGGTTTGAATCATAGCAGCGCGGTCTGCTAAATCACGAGCAAAAAAAACCGCCAAAGGGGGAGATGGCGGTCAGTCAGTTCGTTCGAGATATGGATTTTTTCACATCGGAGGAGAGAATCCGAACTGTGAGAATGACTATAGAGAAACTTACGAGCGCGCTTTTTGATCTGGCGCAAAAGACCGAGGTTTAGTCCGCTTGATAGACCAGGTGACCGTTGAATACGGTGTGGGTCACTTTGCCTTTGAATTCCCAGCCTAGGAAAGGTGAGTTTTTACCTGCGCTGAGCATGCTTTCTGAGGCCAATGTCCAGTGAGCTTCTGGGTCAAAGATGCAGATGTCTGCTGGAAGTCCTTCTGCGAGTCGTCCATAAGGTAGGTTTAACAAATCTGCTGGTCCGCAGGTGATACGCGCTAAGGCGTCACTGAGTGGCATAACACCCTCATCTACCAAGCGTAGCGTTAGCGCCAAGAGCGTTTCGAGCCCAGAGAGTCCTGGCTGCGACTCTGGGAAAGGCGCTTCTTTCGCATCGGGCTCATGCGGTTGGTGATCTGAGCAGATAGCCGCAATGGTGCCATCGGCAACGGCGCGTCGTAAGAAGTCGCGGTCTTGCAAGGTACGCAGCGGTGGCTCGAGATGGCACTGTGCGTCAAAGCCGTCAATGTCTTGTTCGGTAAGGTGCAGCTGATGAGCGGCCACATCGGCACTCACGGCAAGTTTGGCTTTCTTCGCTTCGCTGATCATGCGAGCAGAGGTGCCTGCTGACAGGGTGCAGAAGTGGATCCGAGCGCCGGTGTGTTCAGCCAAAGCGAGATCGCGAGCAACGGCCACGGTTTCGGCAGCACTCGGAATGCCAGGTAGGCCTAAACGAGTTGCGACAGCGCCTTCGTGTGCACAACCACCGGCTTTTAGGTGACGGTCTTCAGGATGTAAGAAGACAGTCATGCCGAAGGTCGACGCGTATTCAAGCGCGCGACGTTCAACCAAAGTGTTAGCCAGTGGGCGGCGAGCGTTACTGACTGCAACGCAACCTGAGTTACGCAGTGTTGCCATGCTTGCCAGCTGTTTGCCTTCGAGACCTTGGGTCATCGCAGCAGCTGTGAGTACACGTGCTTGGCAGAGTTTACGTGCCATGCGATGAATAAATTCGATGTCAGCCGGGCTATCAATACAAGGTTCAGTATCCGGTGTGCAGATCAGGGTTGTGATGCCACCTTTTGCTGCAGCTAATGTTTCGCTCGCGAGTGTGCCTTTGGCGGTATGACCCGGCTCGCGCAAATGGGCTGCCATGTCCACAAGCCCTGGGCAGACAATCTTACCGGCGGCATCAATGGTTTGATCAGCCGAGAAGCCGTTTGGCGCATCACCCATCGCGATCAGCGTTTCGTCTTTGATATGCAGGTTAAGTGTGGCATCAGTATTTGATGCAGGGTCTATAACACGTCCGCCGATGATGCTGATATTCATGACTCATCTCCGGCGCTTGGGTGTTTTTGCATGCACATCGACATGATTGCCATACGTACACCAATGCCGTAGCTCACTTGCTCAAGGATTACCGAGCGAGGGCCGTCAGCAACTTCGGAATCGATTTCGACACCGCGATTGATTGGGCCTGGATGCATCACGATGGCATCTGGTTTGGCACAAGCGAGTCGATCATTAGTGAGGCCATAGAGTTGGAAGTATTCTTCTTCGCTTGGCAGTAAAGCGCCATCCATACGTTCTTTTTGCAGGCGCAACATGATCACCACATCAACATCACGTAGACCTTCTTCTAGATCGTGATAGACATGTACACCCAGTGCGCGTGCGTCGGTTGGGATTAGTGTGCGAGGACCCACAACACGGACCTCGGTAACACCAAGCGTATTCAGAGCAAGAATCTGTGAACGTGCAACACGCGAGTGCAAAATGTCGCCAACAATCGCAACGCGCAGCGGGGTGAAGTCACCCTTGTGTTTGCGGATAGTGAACATATCCAGCATCGCTTGGGTTGGATGTGCATGACGTCCATCACCAGCGTTAATCACCGAGATGCCTGGCGCTGCGTGTTCAGCAATGAAGTGAGCGGCACCTGAGGCATTGTGACGCACCACAAACATTTCGCTATGCATGGCTTCGAGATTACGCAAGGTATCGAGAAGCGTCTCACCTTTTGAGGTGGCCGAGGTGCTGATGTTGAAGTTCAGTACGTCAGCAGAAAGTCGCTTCGCCGCCAGTTCAAAGGTTGTTCGCGTACGTGTGCTGTTCTCAAAAAACAGATTCGTGATGATGCGACCGCGTAGTGCGGGCACTTTCTTAATCGGACGACCGGGGAGTACTGCGAATGACTCGGCAGTATCAAGAATCTGGGTGAGGATGTTTTTGTTAAGACCTTCAATAGTCAGAAAGTGACGGAGGCTTCCGTCGTCATTGAGCTGAATATTCTGCGTCTGACTGGCCATTGGTGCGCGATTGTAGCAGGGTCTTTTTAGTTCGTGGGCTTTTCTGTGCGGCGTTTTTTACTTTTATTTACGGTAAGAGTTAAAGGCGATGGACCTTCCAAGCGGATATGTTCATCTTTTTCGAGAGGTGGCTGAAGGCCAACAATGCTCGGTTCAATCGGAAGTTGGCGACCATTGCGCTCGATCAGTGTGGCTAAGAGAATTGATTTAGGGCGACCAAAGTCAAAGATCTCGTTCATGGCGGCACGAATGGTGCGGCCGGTTTGTAAGACATCATCAACCAAGATGACATGTTGGTTCTCGATGTCGAAATCAATGGTTGAAGGTTTAACTAAGGGGTTAACGCCACTCTTAGTAAAGTCATCGCGGTAAAAATTGATATCGAGCAAACCCAAAGGCTGAGATAGGCCTAAACGCTGATGAAGTTGCTCTGCAACCCAGGCGCCGCCGGTATGAATGCCGATCATGGCGGGGTCTTCAATACCATTTTTTGCAAGTCGCTCTTTCAGCATTCGCGCCATGCCATCGATGATATTCAGGATGGCATCTTCATTCATGAATATGCGTTGTTCAGTCATCTTAGGTGTCCGAAGTGATTATGAGCTCATCATAGCAAGCACATGATGCGCTGCGAGGATTATTCAGGGTAGGTGCGCAGCCAGGTTTCTAAAATAAGCTTGGCGGCATAGGCGTCAACCTTGGTGGCTTCTTTGTGTGCTTCAATACCTAAGTCGACCCACGCTTCGCGCGTGGTCAGGCGCTCATCCATAAGATGAACCGGTAGATGAAATCGCCCATTGAGTTGACGCGCAAACTTTTTGGCAGGCTCAGCGTTATTGGCTTCCTTGTCGGTCATTTCAAAGGGGTGACCGACAATCAACGCATCCGGTTGCCATTCTTTAATAAGCTTTTCGATACCGTCCCAATCGGGTTTGTTTTTCACACGACTTAAGGTGGTAAGTGGGTTCGCGCTTTGGGTCAGTGTTTGACCAACAGCGATACCAATCTTGTGGCTGCCGTAGTCGAAGCCAAGCAAGGTGCTCATGCGTGACCGGCTTGTCCGCTGATTTGGTGAATGTTGACGCCGACCATTTTAGCTGCAGCTTCCCATCGACGATCGTTTGGCATTTCAAACAAGATGTCGTTATTCGCAGGACTGGTTAGCCAGGCGTTATTTAAGACCTCATCCTCGAGTTGGCCGGGACTCCAACCAGCATAGCCGAGCGCGATCAAGCTATGTGTCGGACCTTTACCTTGTGCCATGTCTTCAAGGATGTCGCGTGAGGTGGTGATGAAAAGGTCGTCGGTTATCTTCATTGTGGAATCATAGGTGTGGCCACCATCGTGCAGAATAAAACCACGTTGCTCTTGTACCGGCCCGCCGATATGCACCATCTGATCTTTATTAGCTTCAGCTGAGCTTTCAATCTCCATCTGCTCATACACTTCATTCAGTGCAATATCGGTTTTGCGATTGATCACAATCCCCATCGCGCCTTCATCATTGTGTTCACAGATCAGTGTCACAGTTTTAGCGAAGTTGGGGTCTTCCATGCTGGGCATGGCGATCAATAGATGATTGGTGAGATTCAACTTTTCCATAAAGACAGTATCGCCAAGATCGCAGCGATGCTCCAGTCAGATGTTCTAAGTTATTGAACGCGTTGACTACCGCGACGGAATTGGAAGGTACGGGTGATGTCTAGAATGTCGATATCAGCGCGAATGTCTGCGGGAAAAGCGGCGTAGGGGGCGGCCAGTTTGACGCTACGAACGGCAGCATCATCAAGGATCTTTTTGCCCGATGAGCGCAGTACTTTCACCATCTCTAGTGAGCCATTAGCTCGAACCGCAACGTGCAACAGAACTGTGCCATAGAGTTTGTCTCGTCGAGCCTGATCAGGATAGTTGAGGTTACCGACACGTTCGATTTTTTTACGCCAACCGCTGAGGTACTGAGCAAAGCGGTGTTCTTTGGTGCTCGCACTGATGACTTTGCGGCGCTGATGTTGGGATAGGCTACGGTCTTTTTGTCCGATCTGCTCGGTGAGTTGCGCAATCTGCTGCTGCGCCATTGAAATCATCTGTGGCAGCGGTGTACTCGGAATCGATTCAAACTGCGCGAGATTGCTCGCAATACGTAATCTATCAGTCGATTCCTGTTGTTGCAGCACGGCGGTGTTATCGGCAGCCTGTTGTTCGGTTTGTTCTTCGCGTTGTTGCGGCGAGGATGATGCCGCGCTCGGTTCGATCTCTTGAAGTTGATCGTCGCCTTGTGTATCGCTACTACCTTTATTATTAGCTTGAGCGAGCAGCTTGGCGTCCTCATCTTTTTCGAGATTACGATCACGAATCAAAGTGATATCGAGAGTACGTTGCGCCTGCTGTGTCGTCGGGTCTGCAACATCAAACGAAACCGTGGCAACAACCAACAAGTGCGCTGTGACTGCCGCGATCAATGCCAGGCTGAGATGCTCATGCTGGTGAATGAATGATCGCAAGATGGCTGTCATGGTTAGAGTGGCTTGCTAACTAATATCTCAGCAGGTTGGCGTTGCAGTTTGACGCGATCTCGCATCTTAGGGTTCATGTGGACACGATTGTTTTCGTCAATCAGCATCACATACTTAATACCCATTTGTTGTGCGACACGATGCCAGTCTTTTGGTCCTGCGATAAATAGCGCCGTTGCAGCAGCGTCAGCGGTGGTGGCATCTGGATGAATGACCGTCACTGAACGAGTGCCAACAGCGGGTTTGCCGGTGCGTGGATCGAGAATGTGATGGAAGAATTTTCCATCCCAGGTGAAGTTGCGCTGGTAGTTACCTGAGGTAAAGACTGCCTCATTATCGATAACTGGGATTAATGCAAACACACCACCACCGTCAGGATCGCGTACGGGGATGCGCCATGGTGTGCCGTCACGTGAGCCAATCGCACGTAGATCGCTACCAGCGCGAATCACAGCATTATGAATACCCATCTCTTGTAAACGGCGGATAGCTTGGTCGATACCATAGCCACGGCCGATTGCGCCAAAGTCCAGTTGAACTGCAGGGTTGCTGGATTGCAAACGAAATCCGTTGACTGAGATATCTTTCACGCTTGGTTTCATATCAACCAAGGCTTGAATATCTGCATCCGACGGGGGTTCGTGAGCCTCTGGGAAAGATTGATGAAAGCCCCAAAGATCAATCAACTTACCAATCGCAGGATCAAAGAGGTAATCACTTTGAGAAGCCAACGTCTGGCTTGCTTGTAATAAAGGCAGGACAGAGGGAGGGGCTGAGAATTCAACGCCTTCGGTAAACAAGCCGTTCATGCGAACAACAGGACCTGGCTCCCATGCATGCCAAGCGTAATGCATGACATTGAAGTCATTTTGTAAGGCTTCTTGAGCTTGTTTAGCAACTTGTTTTTCGGCACCAACGATCTGTAGATCCATGAAGGTGCCAAAGGCAAGAATACGGAAATGTTGTGCAGGTAACGGTTGAGAACAACCGCTTACAAAGGCACTGATGATGGTCGCTACCAACAAGGCGCGCCATGATTTTCGGGAGAGAATGCTCATACTGCGAGTTTCTGCTCTATGTTGTCTAAAAGTTGTCCTGCAATATCAAGATCAAAGGCTTTATCGAGTTCACGAATGCAGGTTGGGCTCGTGATATTGATCTCAGTAAGGTAGTCACCGATCACATCGAGGCCGGCAAATAAAATACCATTCTCGCGAAGCCATGGAGCGACTGCGTTGACGATGCGTCGCTCGCTGTCATTGATCTTGCGGGGTACGCCTGTACCACCGGCAGCGAGATTACCACGAGTTTCACCTTGAGATGGGATTCGCGCGAGCACATAGGGCACAGCTTCGCCATCGATGACCAACACACGGTTATCGCCTGCGGTAATTTCTGGGATGAATTTCTGTGCCATCGTGAATTGTGTTTGATGCTGGGTGAGTGTTTCGATAACAACACTGCGGTTAGGATCATCAGCACGTAAACGGAAGATCGAGCTGCCGCCCATGCCGTCGAGTGGTTTAAGAATTACATCGCCGTGGGTGTCGATAAAGTGCTTGAGCATATCGGCATCGCGCGTTACGCAGTGCGGTGGACACAAATCGGGGAAACGAGTTGCCGCCAATTTCTCATTGGCATTCCGCAGTGCGCGAGGATGGTTAACCACAATGGAACCTTGTTCAGCCGCTTGGTCTAAAAGATAGGTGGCGTAGATGTATTCCATGTCGAAGGGGGGATCTTTACGCATCAAGATCACATTAAACTCGGTGAGTGCTTTTTGCTCGGTATTGCCAAACTCAAACCACTTCGAAGCATCATCACATACGCTCAGCGTCCGTGAGTTTGCTTGTGCAATGCCATCACTGAGTGAAAGGTCGTTGAGCTCAGCATAATGCAGGGTCCAACCACGTGCTTGTGCAGCAAGCAGCATCGCAAAGCTACTGTCTTTAGCAATCTTAATGTTTGCGATCGGATCCATGATCACGAGAACTGAGGTTGGCATAGTCACACCTATAAAGTAGATGCAGAGATTTTAGCGGAAGTCGCCCCAGAGCGTTTGAATCGCCGCGAGTGCGGCAAGTGGTGCAGTTTCGGTGCGTAATACGCGAGGGCCCATGCGTCCCGCGGCAAAGTTGTGTTGCATGGCTAGATCACGCTCGGCTTGAGATAAACCACCTTCAGGTCCCACTAATAAGGTTAGCGAGTCTTTCGGAGCAGAAAGTGAGGCTAAACTGTGTTCAGCGCGATGATCCAACATCAAGCCATAACCTGTAAAGCTACACAGCCAGTTTGGAAGATTAGAAGGTTCCGCGATACTTGGGAGTAGTGCGCGACCTGACTGCTCGCAGGCATGTCGAATGACGCCCTGCCAGTGATCTAAACGCGATTGCTGACGATCACCTTTGAGTTGCACCATGCAGCGCTCGGTGAACAAGGGTTGAAAGTGGCTCACGCCAAGCTCAACCGCTTTTTGAATGCTGAAGTCCATTCGCTCGCCACGTGAAATACCCATTGCGAGGGTAATCTGCAATGCAGCAGGTGCTTCGCTGCGAAGGTGCTCAATCAGGGTGGCTTGCGAGGCTTTTTTGTCCGCGACGCTGAGTGTGGCGAGAAATTCTTCACCACGTTGGTCAAACAGGATGATCTCGGCATCAGTTTTTAAGCGCAGTACCTGAACAAGATGTTTAGAGCCATTCTCATCTAATGCCACAAGCTGCCCAACGTGGTTGAGCAGCTCAGTGGAATAGATGCGCGGGCGTCTCATGCTTACAGGCCGAGGTTGTCCCACAAGGCAAGGGTTGGTGCCGTTTGATTCATGGTGTAGAAGTGCAAGCCGGGTGCACCTTGCTCAAGCAGTTCTGCACAAAGCTGAGTCACCACTTCTTCGCCGAAAGCACGAATGCTATCGACATCATCAAGATAGCTTTCTAAGCGCTTTGCAATCCAACGTGGAATCTCAGCGCCACAAGCATCAGAGAAACGCTTGAGGTTGCTGTAATTTGTGATCGGCATGATCCCCGGCACGATAGGAATCTCGATTCCCATGGCTGAGGTTTCATCTACAAAACGTTTATACGCATCAACGTTATAAAAGTACTGAGTGATCGCAGAGTTTGCGCCGGCATCTACTTTGCGTTTGAAATTATTCAAATCAGCAGCAAAGTTCGCCGCTTGTGGATGCATCTCAGGATAAGCCGCCACTTCAATGTGAAAGTGATCGTTAAAGTGCTCACGAATCAATGCCACTAAATCATTGGCGTGCGTAAGTTCACTATCGATTAAGCCGGTGCCTGATGGGCGGTCGCCACGAAGAGCAACCACGCGATTAATGCCTTGATCAACATAGCGCTGCAGAATCTCTAAGGTCTCAGTAACTGAGTTACCGATACACGTGAGATGCGGCGCAGTATCAATCGATTGCTCACGCAACCAATCGACTGTCGCAAAGGTGTTGTTTTGGGTTGAGCCGCCGGCGCCATACGTGCAAGAGAAGAAGGCCGGATTACGTGTTTGTAATTCGGTGACGGTCGCTTGCAGGTTGGTCATGCCTTTTTCCGTTTTAGGCGGAAAAAGCTCAAAGCTGTACGCTTTTGTCATTTCCAGTGTCCTGTAACAGGCGGCCTCATCCCGAGGACAAGGCCGCAAAGCAGCTTAGTAGCGGTAATGCTCTGGCTTGTATGGGCCTTCTACCGGTACACCAATGTAGTCCGCTTGCTCTTTTGACAGTTCAGTCAAGTGAGCACCGATCTTCGCTAAGTGTAGACGAGCCACTTCTTCGTCAAGCTTCTTCGGCAGGATGTATACGCCAACAGGGTATTCATCTGGCTTGGTGAAGATTTCGATTTGCGCCAACACTTGGTTGGTGAAAGACGCTGACATAACAAAGCTTGGGTGACCGGTTGCACAGCCTAGGTTAACTAAGCGGCCCTCAGCCAACATGATGATGCGCTTACCATCTGGGAAGATGATGTGATCAACCTGTGGCTTGATGTTTTCCCACTGGTATTGATCAAGGCTGGCGATATCGATTTCGTTATCAAAGTGACCGATATTACAAACGATCGCTTGATCCTTCATCGCTGCCATGTGGTCGTGACAAATGATGTCTTTGTTACCGGTAGTGGTAACAAAGATGTCGGCGATTGATGCAGCTTCATCAAGAGTCACTACACGGTAGCCTTCCATCGCAGCTTGCAATGCACAGATTGGATCGATCTCAGTGATCCAAACAGTTGCGCCTAAGCCGCGAAGCGATTGCGCAGAACCTTTACCAACGTCACCGTAACCACATACCACGGCAATCTTGCCGGCGATCATCACGTCGGTTGCGCGCTTAATGCCGTCAACCAATGACTCACGACAGCCATAGAGGTTGTCGAATTTTGATTTAGTGACCGAGTCGTTAACGTTCATGCCCGGGAACAACAAAGTGCCGGCTTTGAACATGTCATATAAACGGTGAACGCCAGTGGTGGTCTCTTCGGTAACACCTTTAATAGATGCTGCCATTTTCTTATAACGATCTGGCTCTTCATTCAGTGAGCGCTTAAGCACATTGAGAATGACTTTCCACTCTTCTGAATCACCAGTTGTTGGCTCAGGTACGCCCGCATCAGCATACTCAACACCTTTGTGAACGAGTAAGGTGGCGTCGCCACCATCGTCAAGAATCATGTTGGCGATTTCGCCATTTGGCCAGTTGAGCACTTGCTCAGTACACCACCAGTACTCCTCGAGTGTTTCACCTTTCCAGGCATAAACGGGAATGCCTGCAGTAGCGATGGCAGCAGCGGCATGATCTTGGGTTGAGAAAATGTTGCATGAACACCAACGAACCTGCGCGCCGAGCTCAACAAGTGTCTCGATCAACACAGCGGTTTGGATGGTCATGTGTAATGAGCCGGTGATGCGCGCACCGGTCAGTGGCTTGTCTTTGCCATATTTCTCGCGCAGCGCCATCAGGCCTGGCATTTCAGTTTCAGCAATCGCGATTTCTTTGCGACCCCAGTCTGCCAGTGACATATCGGCAACTTTATAGTCGGTGAACTCACTCATGGTTAATCTCCTAATCAATCAGAGTGAGCGTCGTTGGGTTCGCTGTATTCGCTCTCGAGCCTGGCCTTAAAAAAGGGTCGCAACGCTCCTCAAGAGGAAATTGTCTGTTGTTTCCAACAAAAAAGAGCCCGCAGTGTAATGACTACGGGCTCTAATTTCCACCGCAAACCTGTGTGGTTGCGGTTAAAGGTCTTGGTTTTTAAAGGCCTGCTGCGTCGCGCAATGCGTCAGCTTTATCGGTCATCTCCCAAGTGAAGCCTTCATTCTCACGACCGAAGTGGCCGTATGCGGCGGTCTTGCGGTATTTGATCTGCTTAGCATTCAGCAGGTCGAGCATTTTCAGAATGCCGTATGGGCGAAGGTCAAAGTGCTCACGAACCAGCTCGGTGATGCGCTCGTCACTGATTTTGCCGGTGCCAAAGGTATCGATCATGATTGAGGTTGGCTCTGCAACACCGATTGCGTATGACACTTGAATCTCACAACGATTTGCAAGGCCTGCTGCGACGATGTTCTTGGCAACATAGCGACCCGCGTAAGCCGCAGAACGGTCAACTTTAGAGGGATCTTTACCAGAGAAGGCGCCACCGCCATGACGAGCAGCACCACCATAGGTATCAACGATGATCTTACGACCGGTTAAACCGGCATCACCCATTGGGCCACCAATCACAAAGTTGCCGGTCGGGTTGATATGGAATTTGGTATTCGCTGTTAATAAGCCGGTTGGTTCTAGTACAGGCTTGATGACTTCTTCCATGATCGCTTCGCGCAAGGTTTCGCCAGAAAACTCTTCCGCATGTTGAGTCGACAGAACAACTGCATCAATCGATACCGGCTTGCCGTCTTTATAGTGGAAGCTGACCTGTGATTTTGCATCTGGGCGCAACAATGGCAGGGTGCCGTTGTTACGACATTCTGACTGACGCTCTACCAAACGGTGTGCGTACTGAATCGGCGCAGGCATTAAGACGTCAGTTTCATTGGTTGCGTAACCAAACATAATGCCTTGGTCGCCAGCGCCTTGGTCTTCTGGCTTAGCGCGGTCGACACCTTGGTTGATGTCAGGTGATTGCACGCCAACTGCGATCATTGCTGCGCAGGTGTTGCCATCAAAGCCTTTAGCTGAATCGTCGTAACCAATTTCATTAATGGTTTGACGCATGATGTGTTCGTAATCGGGCTTAGCTGTTGTGGTGATCTCACCCGCAATTAAACAAAGGCCTGTTTTAAAAACAGTCTCACACGCTACGCGCGCATGGGGGTCTTCGATCAGGATTGCATCCAAGATTGCATCCGATACCTGATCTGCCATTTTGTCTGGGTGACCTTCAGACACTGATTCTGAAGTGAAAATAAATTCATTCGCCATCGAGCTAAAACTCCTTCGATTGTATTCAGTGCTCCCTCTTGGGGGGGCTCGAAGGGCGCGAGTATACCCTTATTGAGCGTTGGATAGGCTTTTGTCAGAATGCCTGCGCATTTGAAATGCTTAATGATGGAGTTTTAATCATGGTCTCGTTGCAGCTCCCAGTGTGTGATTTTGGACAGCCGGTTATCGACTTTACTTTGCCAGGCGTCGATGGCAATACATGGCGCATGCAAGACTGAATGGGTGAGAACGGGCTTTTGGTCATGTT
>VMDJ01000130.1 GCA_008080925.1 Gammaproteobacteria bacterium | reverse complement strand
GATTGCCTTTGCTGGTTGCCAGCGATTGCTGGCGGGTGAATCCGGTGATTTGTCGTTTGGTATTAAGCCGCGTTGGCCAATGACTGAGCTCGAGCCAGCTTAAGATTTCTTTTTGCCAATCAAGCTTTCTTCGCCGCTGATCAAGCGTTGGATGTTGCTCTTGTGACGCCAGAACAAAATCATGCTCATGATAATTTGCATCACGATTAACTCATTAGCTGGC
Source organism: Gammaproteobacteria bacterium (assembly GCA_008080925.1). Lineage (GTDB taxonomy): Bacteria > Pseudomonadota > Gammaproteobacteria > Chromatiales > Chromatiaceae > VMDJ01. The sequence continues at coordinate 13,034 of VMDJ01000130.1, read as the reverse complement.
CAAATCCAATAAATGATCACCGGTGCTAAGGCCATAGACACGAGTGCGGATAGCGACGAGATCTTGACGACCTTCGCCATGAATAACCAGATACCGGCAACAGCTAAACCAATACCCCAATGCAAACCGAACTGAGTACCAAGTGCGGTCGCAACACCTTTACCGCCTTTAAAGCCAAAGAAAACGGGATACAGATGTCCTAAGAATGCTGCCATGGCAGCTAGGGCAAAGGTGAGTGTAGAAACATCAAAGAGATGACCTGCAGCAACGGGTAAGACACCTTTGAGCATGTCGCCTAGCAAGGTGATCGCAGCGGCTTTTTTGCCACCAATGCGCAACACGTTGGTGGCGCCGGGGTTGTTAGAGCCTTCGCTACGTGGGTCAGGTAATCCCATCAGGCGGCAAACAATAATGGCACTTGAGATAGAGCCAATCAGATAAGCCGAGACGATAAGGCCAAGTTCAGTCATTGATAAATCCATGTTGGCATTCTCTGAGCTGCAGCTAGCTGCGGTCAAGCGGCGTGTCATCAGTTAAGATTGATTAAAGCCTGAATGGAACAAATGATGGATACAGTTTTTTTACGCGACCTTAAGATTGATACGGTTATCGGTATATACGGTTGGGAGCGTCGCGTACGCCAAACCTTGATCTTTGATCTTGAGATGAGTGCGGATGTGGCTAAAGCAGCCAAGACCGACAAGATAGAAGATGCGCTGAACTACAAATCAATTGCCAAGCGTTTACAGCAGTATGTCAGTGAAAGCGAATTCGAGCTCATCGAAACCTTGGCAGAAGAGTGCGCTCGGATTATCCGTGAAGAGTTTAATGTTGCCTGGGTGAAGTTAACGCTGAATAAAAAAGGTGCGGTTCGTGGTGCTACCGATGTGGGCGTCATTATTGAGCGAGGAGAGCGTACTTAATGGCTTGGGTATGGGTCAGTATTGGTAGCAACATCGATCGCGAAAATAATATTCGCGGATCACTGCAAGCGCTTGAAACTGAATTTGGCGAGCTTGTCATCTCGCCAACCTATGAAACACCCGCCGAGGGTTTTGAGGGTGATGCTTTTTATAACCTTGTTGCTGGCTTTAATACCGAGTTAACGCCTGCTGAGTTGCACATTAAGCTGCGAGACATTGAGCATGAGTTTGGTCGCGTGCGGACGAGTGAGAAGTTTAATGCGCGGACAATGGATATTGATGCCTTAACCTATGACGACCAAGTGACAGATGAGGGTGGTAAGCATCTACCGCGAGATGAGATCGAAAAATATGCCTTTGTGTTAAAGCCACTTGTTGATGTTGCACCCGATGAGATTCATCCCGAGTGCGGTGTGAGCTATGCCGCCTTATGGGAAAACTACTCAGGAGATAAAGACGCGCTTATTGAAGTGCGTCTGTGATTTACTGCTGAACGCTACGACCACCATCGACTGCTAAGATCTGTCCGGTGACATAATCATTCCCATCCACCATGAACATAATCGCGTTAACGATTTGTTCTGCGCCAGCAGGTCGGCCCATGGGGATACGCTTTAAAATTTCTTGTTTATCGGTGGTGTGCTCTGCGCCGGCTGGCCATAGCGCTGCTCCAGGGGCTACACCATTCACACGGATATCCGGTGCCAGTTCGAGTGCGAGTGTTTTTACCATCATCGCGTTTGCTGCTTTTGCCATAACATAGACAGGGTGCTTTGGTTTAGGTCGTTCGGCGTAAATATCAACGAGATTCACAATGCAGCCTTTTTGTTTGGCAAGTTCTGGCGCTAAAGCTTGGCTTAAAAAGAAAGGTGCACGTGCATTACTGCCAAATAAATCATCCCAGTGTTCCTGAGTCGCTGTGCCCATTGGAGTTGGGTAAAAGCTACTGGCGTTATTGATGAGTACATCTAAACGACCTTTAACCTCTAGAGTCTCTTTAGCGAGCTTTTCAACCGCTTGCATGTCACACAAATCCGCTTGAATCAGCACAGAGGAATTCGTGCGATTTTCATTTAGGCGCTTCACTAATGCTGCTGCCGGTTCACGTGATGAGCGGTAATGCACAATCACAAAATAGCCAGCTTTATGTAAGGCATCGCAGGTTGCAGCGCCAATGCGTGCGGCAGCACCGGTGACTAAAGCAACTTTTTCGGTCTGTGACATTGAATGACTCCCTTCAACGTGAGGTTCTTTATAATGCAAACAACTATAGCAATCTTTGCGACTGTATAACCGCGTGACAGAGTCTGTTGAACAAGCTATCCACAAAGCCATTGGCGAGCAAATCGTCAAAGAGGGTGGTCTTGTCGATTTTGAGCGCTTTATGTCACTTGCGTTATATGCCCCGGGGTTAGGCTACTACGTGAATGGCGCGCAAAAGTTTGGTGTCGGGGGTGACTTCATTACTTCTCCTGAGTTATCACCACTGTTTGGACAATCACTGGCAAATCAAATCGCTGAGGTCTTTGGTGCTTTGGAGCAACCGAATGTGTTGGAGTTTGGTGCCGGTTCAGGTGCATTAGCGGTGAGTGTGCTCGAGCAACTCGAGCAGCTCGATTGTTTGCCGGTGCGTTATCAAATCCTAGAACTCAGTGCGGAGCTGCAACAACGTCAGCACGAAACGATTCAACAAGCACTACCGCATTTGATAGAGCGCGTGGAATGGCTATCGCATATGCCATCATCAGGTTGGCAGGGCGTGGTGGTTGCCAATGAAGTGCTTGATGCGATGCCAGTGCAGCGATTTAGAAAATCGGCAGATCAATGGCAGATGCAGTGGGTGAGTTATACGGATGATGCGTATCAAGCAACATGGTTAGATGCGACCGATGATCTATTGCTCAAACAGCTGGATGCGTTAGAGGCACGCTTAGGTCAATTTGAAGATGGTTATGAGTCAGAGGTGAATCGTCATGTCGACGGCTGGATCTCAGCGTTATCTCAGATGATCGAACAAGGTGCTGTGATATTGGTGGATTACGGTTATCCAGAAGCGGCTTTCTATCATCCGGAGCGATCAGCTGGCACCTTGATTTGTCACTATCAACACAAAGCCTACAACGATCCTTTGCAACGTGTTGGTTCGCAAGATATCACCGCAAATGTTGATTTCAGCGCGGTTGCAGAAGCTGGTGTGAATCATGGTTTTGATTTGGCAGGTTTCACAACACAGTCTTTTTTCTTGATGAATAATGGCATTACCGAGTTATTGGATGAGGATCCGATGAGCGATCGTTATATACATCAAGCCCAAGCGATGAAGCAGCTGACCTTGCCGACAGAAATGGGTGAGCGATTTAAGGTGATTGCGTTTAGTAAAGGATTAGACCTTGCGATGCGTGGTTTCTCGGTAGGAGATCAGCGTGCCTATCTTTAAGCTCGGTCTTTTGATCAGTGTGGCGTTGATGCTCGGTGCCTGTATGACGCAGCCAAAGCCAAGTGATCCGGTTCAGCCACGCGAATTTAGGCTGAGTGATGTCGCTAAAAGTGATGTCGATATGGCAGCGGAGGTGGCGGTTAAACAATGGCGCAGCTATCTGCGTGAGATCGCCGAAAAATTGTATCTGCGTAATCCCAATCAGTTACGTCGATCAGATCAACCTACCTTAACCGCACAACAGGCCGCCGCGAGATTGATTAAAGCCGATGGTGATCTGCCACAAATTAAAACCGCTAAGTCTTCCGATAAAGTGTCGTTAGCTTTTGATCCATTATTTACCGGCGATCGGGTTGCTGCTTTTGTGGGTGGTTTATATGGCATGTATAAAACCACCTACGGAAATGATGGTGAGTTCTTCATGCATCATGAATTTGATCCACAAAAACTGTATTACTTAGCGCGTAATACCGAGATTGCAGATTGGCAACTGCGCAATAAACGCGATGAGACAGGACGATTGTTTTTAATCAGTCACGGTGATGCCAAGGTGGGTGTGAACCTGACCTTCTCGCGGCTTTTTGGGAAATTGATTGGCATGAATGATCTGTTTGCCGAGGTGGTCGCGGACACCACCAATCGCACGATCAAAAACGTCATCCAAGGCTTCGCCTCAGCGGTGTTCTTCCCGATTTAGTCTTCGTGACGCGCGCGTGCTCGTAAACGATCGAGCTTGCCAGCTTTATCCTGATGCAAAAATAGATTGGTTGCTATTGCACTCATGCTAGCCGCATCGATCCCTAAACGCGCTAAGCCGTTGTCGCTACATACGCTCGCCGTTTGCAGCGAGTTGTAGTTATCCATAGTGAATAACTTACCTGGTAGGTTCTGCAAAATGCGGGCTTGAATACGTGCAGCAAAGTCTGGCAATTCAATGATTAACTTCTTACGACCGGTCAATGTACCGAGTAGCTCAACAACCTCACGTAAGGTGTATTCCTCTGGGCCACACAGCTCATAAGCCTGACCAAAGGTGCTTCTATCGTTAACACTTTGCGCAAAGGCCTTTACAACATCTTCAATATAAACGGGTGCGAAGCGTGATTTTGCACAGGCTAAAGGCAAAGGTCCGGGTATCTTCATCAAGCCAGCAAAGCGATTTAAGAAGCCATCACCGGGTCCAAAAATGACTGAAGGTCGGAAGATGGTGAAGTTAATGCCTGGTTGGCACATCGCCCGCACACGATTTTCAGCCTCACCTTTGGTTTTTAGATAAGTGCTGCTGCCTGCATCTTGATCCGCTTGTAGCGCACTCATCTGAATGTAGCGCTTTATCCCAGCAGCGTGGCATGCCTCAATGGCATTTTCGGTGATGCCAACGTGAACTTCGCGGAAGCCCTCACGTTTATTGGCGGGGTTAAGAATGCCCACCAAGTTGATCACAGCATCACAGCCTTTAACTGCTTGTTTAAGCTCATCCAAGTTGTAGGGATTTGCTTGTACCAACTCAGCACTTAATTTGAGCTCTGGGTGGCGATGCGAGTGACGTGTAATCACACGGCACTGATGGCCAAGGTTCGCTAGGACGTGAGTAAGACGGCGACCAACAAAACCGGTGCCACCGATCAATGCAACTTTTGTAAATTTCATAGGGATAGTCGTTGTTATTTTTTCCAAGGATACCTTATTCAGGCTACTCAGTGACTGTCTCAGGTATATGACGAATCAACACGAGACTTTGCATATGCATGTCACGCAAAGCGATTTGATTGCCATCGATCTGGAAGTCATAACGACTCGCAATCGCTTTAGGGTTGTTAGCCGGTTGCAGCCAAATCGCCTCAGGATCTATGCGAATGTATAAATCTTGATGTGTTTTCGCGTCAACATACAGTCGTGCTAGGTTTCCTCGAACCAGCATGAGGCCGCCGCGATTGGTCCGCCAATTACCCTGAAGGTACTGTAGAAGCTGACGCTCAATCGGGATAAAAGGGGGCGCGTAATAAGGTTGGTTGAACCCAGGATAAGGAAAGTTAGTGTTATTACGGGTCTCTGAAAGAGGCTCCAAGCCCGGAGGAAAATTCCACTGGGGCTGGTTGGTGTTCTGCTGCTGATTAAGCTGCGCAAGACCCTTGGTCATCCCCTGCATGAGATCACCAAAAAGATTACCCGAGCCAACAGCCGAGACAGAGCTCGTTAAGCTAATGAAAAGGCTAAAGATAATGGTGCGCTGCAACATAAAGTAGGGCTCAAAAATACAACTTTAATTCGTATTTTTCGGTAAAATCTTCCGACAACATAACAAAAGCAAAGGTCTCTGGAAATGACTGCAAACATGGAAGAAAGACGATCAGGATCGAACGAGGTCATAGACAACATGCTTGCCGAGCGAGGTGAGCTACTGGCGACTTACTGTGGCCTCGCTGGCGTCACCGTGGGTGACAAGCAAGCAGACGCTGATATTCAACGCTTTTGTGAAATCCTTACCGACTACACCGCCTTTGTGCACTTCGAAATCTACGAGCGCATCATAGATGGCCGTGAGCGTCGCCAAGCGGTTAAAGATGAAGGCAAGCGCCTGTATGCTCAGATCACCGAACTGACACATATCCTGCTTGTGTTCATTGATGATTTTGCGGATATGACCGGTGATATCGATCGTGAAAAATTGCATACCGATCTGAATGCGTTGGGCGAAGTGCTCGCAGCACGTTTCGAGCTCGAAGATCAAATCCTCCACGCAATTCGTGGTGTTTGAGCGGGTTTAACGCAGAAACCCGCTGCCGCTTTGTCTATACTGCCGCGCCTTAGAGGTGGTTAAGTAAACAGATGGCAGAAGAAACTCCCAATACCGTAACGCCAGAGATGCTGGCAAAACTTCGCACCGTGGCCGAAAGCGGCGACGCTGAAGCGCAATTCCGCTTGGGTGTTTTATATGGCAATGGTGAAGGCGTTGAGCTCGATCGTGAGCAAGCGATGGCATGGTTCAAACAATCCGCTCGCCAAGGGCACGAAGATGCTTTGATCACCATGGCGTGGATGTATGCGAATGGTTCGGGTGTCGATACCGACGAAGCCAAAGCGCGTGAGTTGTATCAACTTGCTGCCGATCATGGATCGGTTAAAGCCATGTATGTTGTCGGTACCATGTATCGCTTTGCGCAATACGGCGCTGAAAAAGACATCGCTAAAGCTATTCACTATTACACCGAAGCGGCTAATAAAAACTTTGGCGCAGCGCAGTTTGCTTTAGGTCGTATGTTGATGGATGGCAAACAAGTCGAGCGTGATCCCATCGTGGCACTGCAATGGTTGATGTTGGCTGATAGCAACGGCAGTAAGCGTGCTGAAGATTACATTAAGCATTTATTAGCGCAGATGACGCCAGAAGAGATTGAGCAAGCACGTAGCTCAATGTTGGGAAAAGATAATTAATCTTCCGCTTTAGGTATCGCTTGGATGCGATCACTTAATCGCGTGACCTTTGTGCCGCGGCGCTTGTCGTAAATCACCATATAGCTCAACACGCTGCGTACATAACGATGTGTTTCGTGGAAGGGGATAAGTTCTATCCATACATCCGCTGGCAGTTCGGTTTCGCCAAGCCATCTATCCACATTCAAAGGTCCCGCGTTATAGCCTGCGGTAGCCAAAACGATATTGCCGTCATATTGCTGACTGAGCTGATTGAGATAAGCACTGCCCAACGAGATGTTGGTTTCAGCTTCGAGTAGTTGTTTTGTCTTAGGTGCGCGTTGGTTCAGCATGCCCTTAGCAACACGTCGCGCAGTCGATGGCATCAATTGCATTAATCCGACTGCGCCAACATGTGAGCGTGCATCTTGACGAAAAGCGCTCTCTTGTCGAATCACCGCATAGATCCATGAGGGGTCTAACGTGAAGTCTTTGGCTGCTTCGTTGATCAGATCGTCGTGATGCAAAGGAAAGCGCAGTTCTAAATCGTCCCAATAGGCAGTTTGGGCAAGCGTAAAGATCGCTTGGTCATGCCATCCTGCTTCTTCTGCGACCAATGAAGCGGCTTGCAGATCACCGTTCACTAATCCCTTAGTTGCGTAGTTCCATTCGCGACGCGCATCGATAAAACGCTCATGCGCATGCAGTTCAATCGCACGTTGAATGCCTAGATTGTTCTTTTGCTTATCCAGTGAGATTTGGCTAACCGGTGTATTAATATGCGCCAAGTGATACGGCTTATTAACAATATCTGCAGCAAGGAAGCCATAGTAAGAGCGTTCATTAGCGAGCAACTCAAAAGCTAATTTCGCTTTGCTAGTTTGGCCGGTTTCTTGATATGCCCGCGCAAGCCAGTATTGCCATACCTCTTTGCTTGGCACTTTCTCGAGCAGCATAACGACTTGCGACCAATTGGAATGTACCAACGCAGATCGAAGCTTGGCGGTAAGCAAGCGTTCGTCATCAGCGGCTAAGGGCAGAGTTTGCAAAAAGGTGAAGGCGCGGGGATCTTTCTCGCGTTCCAGCATCAAACCCAAATAACGTTCGGTGGGGGTGATTAATGCCTCGGCAAAACCAAACTTAGCTTTTAGCTTTTGCCAATGCTCTAGGGCTTCTAGTGGTTTTTTTAACGATAAGCGTTTGATCGTATGCGCCATGATTTGATCGCGATACGGATGTGGCTTGGTGTATTTATACAGTCGCTTAGCTAAGAGTGGTGAGCGATGCAGCTTAGTCCAACGTGTTACCCAACGACGATCATTTGGTGTCAGCTTGCGCGATAAAAAACGAGCTAAGCGCCAATTGTTTTTCTCCATCGCCAATTCAATGCGCGCCCAGATCAAATCACGTGAGAGAAAGCTTTTTTTTTCCCATGCCGCAAAGATGCCATCACAGGTGCTTGGCTGAGAATCACCATCAAGCCACAGGCGTTTAACGTGTGCGTAACCTTGCTCTGCTTTACCGGTGCGGATCAGTGCTCGAACAAATTTACATTGTCGACCGACATCGCTTTGCGGGGTATAGAATTCAAGATAGCTCTTCCAGTGACCTTTTCGAGCGAGCTGCTCTAACCAATCTTGACGTAGCTCGTCGGCAATTGGTGTGCCTTTATATTTTTCAAGAAACGCTGCGATATCTTTTTTTGGTAAGCGACGAAAGCGACGTTTCAGTTCCTGCTGTTCCAAGTAGGGTACAAGCGGGTAATCGCCTAAACGTTTTTTGAAACTTCGATAAGTGCTAATTCGCCCAGCATCCAGAGCTTGTTCGGCATCAAGAAAGAGTTGGCGCTGTTCTTCGAGAGTCGGAGACGTGGCTTTGGCATGACTGCTTAAGCTCAGTAAAATCAGCAGAAGAAAAAGGGCAAGATGTCTCATCGGTAAGGCACACTAAGCACTCTATAAAGAATATGCAATGCGGAAAATTCCTCGAGCCCGACCGCTAACACAGAGATAAAAACATGTTTGATCGAGAACAACTAACCACCCTAGAGCAGCTGATTCGAAAAGTGGCGCAAGAAGAGTTGATGCCACGCTTTGAACGGGTTGAGATAGCCGAAAAAGCGGATGGAAGCGTGCTCACCGAAGCAGATCTGGCAACGCAGCAGCGTTTGATTGCTGAGCTCACTCAGCAATGGCCTACCTTTGAGGTGCTTGGCGAGGAAATGACCGAAGCGCAGCAGCTCGATAAGCTCGCCAACCCCGGTGATGGTCTTTGGCTGCTCGATCCACTCGATGGCACCGCCAATTTTGCCTCGAGTATTCCGTACTTCGCGGTGTCAGCGGGCTTGGTGCAAGACGGTAAGCTCCAAGCGGGTATTGTTTACGATCCAACGCGTGATGAATGCTTCAGTGCGCTCGCAGGTGAGGGCGCGTGGCTGAATGGTAAGCACCTACATGTTAAGCCAGTGGTCGATGAATTAAGTAAGACCATGGCAATGGTTGACATGAAGCGCCTGCCAAAAGCCTTTATCGAACATATCTCCAAAGGTGCACCTTTTCGTTCACAACGTAACTATGGATCGGTTGCACTCGATTGGTGTTGGCTTGCCGCCAGTCGTGTGCAGGTCTATCTGCATGGTGGCCAGCGCTTATGGGATTTTGCTGCAGGCAGTTTAGTGTTCCGTGAAGCCGGTGGCTTTGGCGGTGTGATGAAAGATTATGCGGGCACACCACAAAGTGGTTGGAACCTCAAACCGCATATCGGTATGGGGGCGACCTCAGCATCGCATTGGCAACAATGGCTTGCCTATATCAACGAGTCGTTAGGCTAAGTCTTGCTCTAAAAGATCAACCCAATGGATCACCGGTGGCGCTTCGCCATCTTGTAGATGCGATAAACAACCAATGTTGGCAGTCACAATGCGTGCCGGTTTATTGACGCTGAGTGCAGCCAGTTTTTTTGTGCGCAGTTGCTGCGATAACTCAGGTTGCGTCAGTGCATAGGTGCCCGCAGAACCACAACATAAATGGCCTTCAGCGACGGTAGTGAGGTTATAGCCCAGTTGTTGCATCACGGTTTCGATGTGTCCGTTTAGCTTTAATGCATGCTGCAAAGTGCAGGGCGTATGCACAGCCGTCAGCTCACTCGAGGGTGTCAGTGGTAGTTGCGATAAATCTTCAGCGGCTAAAATCTCGACCGGGTCTTTCGCTAAGGCAGCAATCTTTTTCGCCTTCTCGAGATATGCCGTATCGTGAGCTAGAAGTGAGGGGTAATCTTTCACTTGGGCGCCACAACCTGAGGCAGTAACAACAATCGCCTCTGCACCTTTTTCAACCCAAGGCATCCACGCATCGATATTGGCCTTGGCCATCTCGCGCGCTTTCTCGCTATCGCTCAAATGATGCGGTAAGGCACCACAGCAACTACCCGGATTCACCGTAACCAGGTTGATCTTCAAGTGCGCCAAAATGCGACGCATCGATTGATTGATTTGTGGCGCTAACGCCGGCTGCACACAACCATCTAACACCAGCATCGTGCGCTCGGTCTGTTGTGTTGGCTCAGCAATGCGCCGTGGCGTCGGTAATACTTTGTTACGCAGCTTACGTGGCAACATGGGACGTGCGAGACGTGCCATCGCTAACAAAGGGCCAAAGCGTTTCGGCGTTGCAAATACCGTACGCAAGGTTGCGCGAAAGATCCGTTGGCTCAGTGGGCGCGGTTGAAGCTTCTCAAGATGCTCGCGACCCAGATCTAGCAGCGTGTGATACGTCACACCGGAAGGACAGGTGGTCTCACAAGAGCGGCAGGTCAAACAGCGATCGAGATGCACCTGCATGCTGTGAGTCGGCGCTGCACCTTCGAACAGTTGTTTGATTTGGTAGATGCGTCCACGTGGCCCATCGAGCTCATCACCGAGCAGCTGATAGGTCGGGCAGGTCGCGGTACAAAAGCCACAATGCACACAGGCGCGCAGAATCTTATCGGCGATCGGGCCATCTGGGCTGTTCTTAATAAAATCGGCGAGGGCTGTTTGCATGGTTCAGGTGAAGTAAACTTTCGCGCAAGCATAGCAAACAACCCTTAGCGTGGCGCGGCTAGAAGACGCCAAGAGAATGGTATAAATCATGGAAATTCCAAGATGGATTCGGCGACTGCCCTTTGTCACGCCGGCGCGACGACTGATGTGGTTTCCGCCTTTCCGTGCCATGGGAATCAAGGTCGAGCGGATCAGTGATGATTGGCGTCAGGTGCGCATAAAGCTACCCTTGAATTCGTTCAATCAAAACCCGGGTGGTGGCATGTTTGGTGGGTCGATCGCTTCGCTAGCCGATCCGATTCCCGCATTGGTATGCAATAAAGTGTTTCCCGGTTATCAACTCTGGACACGCGCACTCGAGATAAACTTTGTCAAAGAAGCGCGTACTGATCTGGAATTACGTTTTGATTTAGATCCACAGATCGAAGCGTGGATAAAACAGCAACTTGAGCAACGCAACCGTGCAACGCCAAGTTTTGAATTTGGGCTGTACGATGCCAATGGGCAGCAGTGCGTCTCGGTGGTTAACGTGGTTGCGATACGCCCGATGGGATATCGCCCAACAAAAGGAACAGAGCAATGAGCGAAGAGAATGGCGTTTTAGATATGGACTTGAGCAGTGGTATTGCGGCTTTCGAAGCAAAACACTTTGGCACCGCCACCAGCTTGTTAGGTCCCTTGGCGGATGACGGACATCCAGAAGCGCAATACCGCATGGCCATCATGGCGCAGAATGGTTTAGGTATGGTCGAGAACGAACTGCTTGCGTTTAAATATATGAAGTCAGCAGCAGAAGCCGGTATGGGCTTGGCACAACACGGCTTAGGCTTTATGTACATGCAAGGTGAGTGTGTTGAAAAGAATGCCGAGAAAGCGATCGAGTGGTTTTTAAAAGCGGCTGATCAAGGCTTCCTAGGTGCAATGACCACCATCGGCATGATGTACCGCGAAGGTAACGGTGTTGAGCGCGATGAAGAGAAAGCGCGTGAGTGGTTCCGTAAAGCCGGCTTCGACGATATGTAAAAGTAGGTTAAGCGCGACCGATCGCGCCTTTATCGACCCCTTCAAATGCACGCACCTGGAAGTCATCTTCTGGGTGTTCGTGTTTTAGGGCATCCGCTAAATGTTGCGCGATGTTTTCAACCGTGGATTCGGTATCAATCAAATAACAATCTGACTTGGGTAGCTGCAGCGCAAACGCGCCTTGTGCGCTGGTGTAAGCAAAACGGTAGTCGCCATCGGTTTCGTCGATCAGATCTTCGCGCGTACCAATATAAATATCGCGCCAACGCGTTGCCCAGTGTGCTTCAAGTTCATTATCACGCTCACCGTTACGCAGTATCTCGATGCGCGAGCGATGACCATGCGCAATACGTTGGCAGTTACCACAATGCAACTTTAAGCCGTGACTGTAGTGATAAAACGCACCGCTGATTTTTTCTGGCCACAAATGAATCTGAATGGATAACACGTTGCTCGGCATTAAGGGCATGAGCGTATCGATGATTTGGCGGCTAACCGTCTCAGGTGTGATCGTATCAGCGTGAATCAACGTCACCGCATCGTCGGGGGCGCAGTGAATAATTTTTTTGCCATCATTTAAGGTAAAGGTGAGGCATTCGCTGGCTTGTTGAAAAGCGGGGGAGCTTTCAGGCACAAGCAGCTTATGGTCAAACTGTTCGTCGATCAGTTTCTTGGTAATCTTTTTCACATCACCAAAATCAAGCACCATGCCCTGAGCATCTAGGTCGCCTTGCAGCACGATATCCGCTTGCCAGCTTTCGCCGACTAAGCCGCGCTCGACATCTAGATAGGAAAAATCGAGAACCGTTAAACGTTGAACAAATAATTCAGACACAACACCACCTGTTTTAAGAGGTCAGAATCCTAGCACGCAGCTTTACCCGCGAGGCGTTGTCCAACCATAAGGTTTTGGATCAACAATGGGTCTGCGTTTCAATATGACATCGCTCATCAACCGCGCCGAGGCTGCGCCGAGTACCACGCCATTTCGGAATTGCCCTGCGTTTATATAGAGCTGCGCGATCTCGGGGTGCTGCGCGATATAGGGCACGCCTGCTGGTGAGCTAGGGCGTAAACCGGACCAATGTTTCACTAGTGGCGCATTTTTTAAGACAGGGAAGCGCTCGGTGACAATCTCGAATAACTCATCATGCATGTCTTGTGTGGTGGACTTGTCGAAACCGACATCTTCCATGCT
>VMDJ01000096.1 GCA_008080925.1 Gammaproteobacteria bacterium | reverse complement strand
GTGAATTAGCTAATCGCTTAATGCATCCACGTTATGAGATTGATCGTGAGTATGCGGTGCGTGTTCATGGCGAAGTCACCAAGGAAATGGTTCATCAGCTCGTCAGTGGTATCAAGCTTGAAGATGGTGATGCTCGCTTTGAGGATGTTGTTGATTCTGGTGGCGATGCGGATGGCCAAAATCGCTGGTTCCATGTGGCCATTATGGAAGGTCGCAAGCGCGAGGTGCGTCGCCTGTGGGAAGCGGTTGGCGTCACAGTCTCACGCCTTACGCGTGTGCGTTATGGGCCCATCTTTTTAAACAGTGCAGTTAAAGCAGGTCAGTGGCGTGAGCTTGAAAAAGATGAGCGCAAAGCCTTGTTAGATGCGGTTGGTATCAGTGGCAAAGATCGTCCTTGGGGTAAGTTATTCAAGCCCGGCACGCGATTAGCTGAGAAGAAAGTTTACGGCTCATCACGCCGCGTTAAGCAATTATGGAAGCGCAATAATCGTGACTGATTCGCCTTTGTTGGCGTTATATCACTCATTAAATGCGCACTACGGCGACCTTGAATGGTGGCCTGCTGATTCAGCCTTCGAGATCGCTGTTGGTGCAATCCTCACCCAAAATACTGATTGGCGAAATGTTGAGAAAGCGTTGGGTAATCTCAAAAGTGCTAATGTCTTATCGATTGAAGCGATCCTTGAAACGTCTACTGATCAATTAGAAATGCTAGTGCGCCCTTCAGGCTATTTCCGCATGAAGGCTGATCGGTTGAAGCATTTATGTGAATTCCTCGAATTAAATAGTTTTGATGCGCTTAAAAAGATGGGACGCGATCAAGCGAGAGGGCGTCTACTGAGTGTGAAGGGCGTCGGCCCAGAGACAGCGGATGACATTGTTCTATATGCTTTGGATATTCCATCGTTTGTCATCGATACCTATACACGTCGCCTGTTAGAACGCTTTGGCTTGTATAGCTCAAAACTGAAGTATCCAGTACTACAAGCAGCATTCCATCAGCAACTTCCCGAGGATGCTTCGCTGTTTAAGCAATATCACGCGCTGATCGTTGAGCACGCTAAGGTTTCATGCCGTAAAAAGCCACTCTGTGAGTCATGTGTACTCAAAGACACATGCCCCCAAATCATCTGATTTCTCTGGGGGCTTAATTCCTGCATCGCAGCAGCAAGTCGTCTATTCTTAATCATGACAAAGATCAGGATGTTGGGGGACATCATGTTTCGATACCTACTTATTGGTTTGATGATATTCGGCGCTGCACAGGCGGCTGAAAAAAACGAGGGCTTAGGCCAGGGGATGGTCAATCCTGGCTACCATGAAAAACCGGACTGGTTTAAATCATCCTTCCTTGATATCCGTGAAGATGTGGCTGAAGCCACTGATGCCAATAAGCGCGTCATATTGTATTTCTATCAAGATGGCTGCCCATACTGCGCAAAGCTACTTAACGATAACTTTGGTAATCGAAAGATTGCAGAAAAAACTCAGCAGCATTTTGATGTGATTGCGATCAACATGTGGGGAGATCGTGAAGTCACCGACTTTGCTGGCGATCTAACGACTGAAAAGCAGTTTGCTGAAAAGCTTCGTGTGCAATATACGCCAACCTTGTTAATGCTCAATGAGGGTGGGGACGTCTTGTTACGTATTAATGGCTATTTTGCGCCACATAAATTTGATGTGGCATTGGATTTTGTTTCGGGTAAGCATGAAAAGACTCTTGCCTTCCGAGATTATTACGCGAAGATTTTGCCTCAACCTGCTACCGGTAAATTGCCTGAGCTAGCGGCCAGTCTGCCTGCACCGTTTAAGTTTAAGTCGGGGCGTGAGGACAGCTACAGACCGTTATTAGTTATGTTTGAGCAAAAGGTGTGTCAAGAATGTGATGAGCTTCATGCCGATATATTTAAGCGAGAGGCGGTAGCGAATGCGTTGACTAACTTTGATGTTGCGGTCGTGGATATGTGGTCAAAAGAGCCGATTGAAACACCGGATGGCCGTAGCTTAACTATGGATAAATGGGTCGCAGAACTGGGTGTGAAGCATGCGCCTAGCATGGTGTTTTTTGACCCCAAGGGCCAAGAGGTGTTCCGTACGGGGGCTTACCTGAAAACCTTCCATGTGCATGGCGCCATGGATTATGTCGCGACAGGTGCATACCAGCATCAACCGAATTTTCAGCGCTTTCTTCAGCATCGGACGGATGCATTGCATGCTCGAGGCTTTGAGGTAGACCTGATGCGCTAAAAGAAAAAGCCCCGATAACGGGGCTTTTTAGTTAGTTGCGAGTCAGAGCTATTCGTCCAGCGCCTAAGAAGACAACAGCTAAAGCGCCAAATAGGTAAAAGGCCTGTAGCTCGAGTGCCCAGCCGCCGTGTTGTGTGAAGCTGGCCAAATCAGCCATATGAACAAGGCCAATGGCAAATAGCATGTTCACCACGATCATAAGTGCACCAAAGCGAGTAAATACACCAAAGATCAGCATAATCGGTGCCAGTATTTCACCCGCATAAACACCATAAGCTAGTGAAGCGGGTAAATTCACCTCAACAAGCTTTCCGCCTATGAATTCTATGCTGCCACCGCCAAGCTTATGCAAGCCGTGAAATAACATCAGTATGCCAATGTTCAATCTGAGGATGAGTTTGCCGAGATCTGACATAAAGGTTCCTTACATTAAGGGCGCATAGCGCCCCATTAACTACTTAACTTGATCAAGCGCCTGATCAATATCTGCAATGATATCGTCAACGTGCTCAATGCCAACAGAAATACGCACTAAGTCTTCTGAAACGCCAGCGGTTGCGAGCTCTTCTGGGCTTAGTTGGCGGTGAGTGGTTGATGCAGGATGACAAGCCAGTGATTTCGCATCACCGATGTTAACCAAGCGTAAGATCATTTGGAGCGCATCGATAAATTGCGTACCCGCCGCTAAGCCACCTTTGATGCCAAAGCTCAAAATACCTGACGCTTTACCGTCGGTGATTTTTTTCGCAGTCGCGTTATGTGGGCTTTCGGGTAGTGCAGCGTAGTTAACCCAAGAAACCTTAGGGTGAGCTTTTAAGTGTGCTGCAACTTTCTCTGCATTCTCACAGTGACGTTCCATGCGGAGACCTAAAGTCTCAAGACCTTGCATGATCAAGAAGGCATTGTGAGGTGAGATGGCAGCGCCAGTGTTTCGTAAAGGTACAACACGTGCACGACCAATAAATGCGGCAGGACCAAGCGCCTCGGTGTAGACAACGCCATGATATGAAGGGTCAGGTTCGTTCAACATCGGGAAGCGGTCTTTGTTGCCGGCCCAGTCAAAGCCACCTGAGTCAACAATGATGCCGCCAATGCTTGTGCCGTGACCACCAATATATTTAGTCAGAGAGTGAACCACGATGTCAGCGCCATGCTCGAAAGGCTTACATAAATAAGGTGTCGCAACGGTGTTATCAACAATCAGTGGTACGCCATGTTTATGTGCAATCTCTGAAAGACGTTGAAGATCAACAACGTTGCCTGCTGGGTTACCAATTGATTCACAAAATACGGCTTTGGTTTTGTCATCAATCAGTGATTCCATTTTCTCGAAATCATCAAACGATGCCATACGCACTTCAATGCCTTGCTTTGGCAAGCTGTGGGCAAATAGGTTGTAAGTACCACCATAGAGCTGGCTAGTACTCACAATGTTGTCCCCGGCTTGTGTGATGGTTTGAATCGCGTAGGTGATTGCAGACATGCCAGACGCAAGCGCGAGAGCTGCGATGCCACCTTCCATAGCTGCAACACGTTGCTCCAACACATCTTGGGTTGGGTTCATGATGCGGGTGTAAATGTTGCCTGGAACCTTTAGGTCAAACAGGTCAGCGCCATGTTGAGTGTCATCAAAGGTAAATGAGGTGGTTTGGTAAATCGGAACAGCAGCTGCTTTCGTAGTAGCTTCTGAGGTGTAGCCATGATGCAGTGCAAGTGATTCAAGTTTCATTGTGGGGCCCCCTAGGTTTTACTGAGACATTCTTGTGATGTCTTTATGGGAGCATATTAGCGGAAATCAGGGGATTTGGTTAATCGCAGTTGACCAAGGTTCCGGAAATACCCTGAGTGTCATCACTGAGTAGCCAGAGATAGGCTTTTGCACGTTCCTCAGGCGGTGTGAGAGCGGCGTTATCTTCTCCGGGAAAGAGGCGTTTACGCATGGGGGTTAACGTGATGCCAGGATTGAGTAAGTTGAAGCGAACATCGGTGTGGCTCATCTCTGCAGCCCATGTCAATGCAAGGCTTTCAATGGCATGTTTGCTCGCCGCGTAAGCGCCGTAAAAAGGTTTAATGCTGTGACCAACATCATCTGTACTAAAGATAACGCTACTGTTGCCTGTTTCTTCAAGAAGTTCGAGGCAGGCTTGTGTGAGCATGAATGCAGCGGTGACATTTACATGCATGACCTTAACCCAATCGGTGGCTTCGTAATCTTTCAAGCGAGAGAGATAGGGCATCTGGGCCGCGTTATGCACAATGCCATCGAGCCGCGAAAAATTATCACGCAATGTTTGAGCTAACTGATCGTAATCTTGCGGAGAGGCGCCTTCGAGATTGATGGGATAAATCGCTGGTGTTGGTGCGCCCAGTTTTTCAATCTCGTCGTATGTGGCTTCAAGCTTGCTGACGGTTTTGCCAACAAGCACGACTGTTGCGCCATGTTCAGCGGCCGCAATCGCCGTGGCTTTGCCAATACCATCGCCGGCACCAGTGACCAAAATGACTTTATTGGCAAGGAGGTTTGGTTTGGCTTGGTAGTCAGCTGGGTACTTCATGAAAGCGGTTATAAATCGTAGAAAAAGTTATTTTATCAAACATCACGCGCTTGCCATGAGCGAATTAAGCGAATCACTGGATAAGCAACAGTTCGTGATGAAGAAAAACCGACTTTACGAAGTCGTTTCAGATCGACTTCTTGTTGCTTGAGAAAACGGTCGATCAGTTTGTGCTCATGCTGATGTTCAAGCGGCTCAGTCAGCGTATGCCACAAAGGTGTGTTTAACCAAAAGTTGAGATGCTTAATCGAGCCTAATACCTCTTTTGTATCTTTGCTGTGCGATTGTGGAAAAGGCATGCGGCCGATAGAGAGTTGCTCTGGCAGCGAAAAGAGCCAATAAATTAATTGACTGCGCATGGCGAAGTCGATGCTGTTCTCTGTCAGTTCGTCAGAGCTGAGAAACGCGAATTGCAGATAAGCTCGTTGGCGCATCTCTGCTAACCAATCCTGATCGTTAAGTGCGTTGAAGCCGAGGATCGCTTTCTCACTAAACTTAATGATGCCATCGATCATATTGGTCGCGTTCCTTGGTAGCGCTTTTTCGCAGGCGATCGTAATGGGATGTGTTGCTGAGCCACTGAGTGCTTGCGTCCATTCTTTATGCCACCAGTCCAGTTTGAGTCGTGCGACGCCGGGGTCTTTTATGGTGCTGATGATGCGATCGATTTCATGTAACCAGCTGTATCGTGCAGCCAGTCCATTACGTTGTTCAGCAGGACTAAAGCGAATGGCATAGTAAGGAATGCTGCCAACCGGTGTAGCGGCATTGGGAAAGGCTAAGTTAGGCATCGACGTTGTTGATCAGTTCGATCAAGTCAACAGGTTGTGCGATCAGGGCATCTGCATCCCAATGCTCTATCGGATCATCATCATAGATGTAGCCATAGGTTGCGCCGATGGTTTGATTGCCGGCGCTGCGGCCCGCTTGCATGTCACGACCGGCATCACCGACATACCAGGTGGTCTTTGGGTCAATGTTTAGAAGAGAGCAGGCGTGTAAAATTGAATCAGGGTGAGGCTTGGCACGTGCACATGTATTGCCGCTCACAATCGCCTTTGTGCGATGACTGAAGTGCATTTCTTGCATAAGCGGATCAGTTAGCCAATCAGGCTTGTTGGTCACAATTCCCCAGGCAATGTTCTGACGTTCGATATGCTCTAGAACCTCTTCTATGCCTTCAAATAAGGTGGTCTCGCGATTGAGATTGTTGAGATAGACCTGCAGTAGATGTTGGCGGCGTTCTTCGAAAGCTTCGCTATCCTCAGGCAGATCAAAGCCCAGTTTGATCAGTGCTTTACCGCCATGAGATACCACTGGGCGTATTTGATCGAAGGGCAGTGTTTCTTGCTGGTAATCAATTAACGTTTGATTGAGCGCGTAGGCAAGGTCTGGTG
Organism: Gammaproteobacteria bacterium; assembly: GCA_008080925.1. GTDB lineage: Bacteria > Pseudomonadota > Gammaproteobacteria > Chromatiales > Chromatiaceae > VMDJ01. The sequence goes on along the minus strand of VMDJ01000096.1, from coordinate 7,194 downwards.
CTGTGTCGGCAAAAGTGCCATCAAGGTCAAACAAGATGCCGGTAGGTTTTTTGAGCATTACTCAGCGGGTCGCGTGGTTGCAATCATGTAGTTCACATCAACATCGGTTGGGTGAAGTTTGTAAACCTTGGTGAACGGGTTGTAGACCAAGCCGCACATGTCATGCGTTGTTAATGTTGCCTCGCGTGCCCATTGCACCAACTCTGAAGGACGTATGAACTTGGCGTATTCATGCGTGCCTTTAGGTAGAAGATTAAGAATGTATTCAGCACCCACTATCGCGAATAAATAGGATTTGGGATTACGATTAAGTGTTGAGAAGAACACGTGTCCACCAGGTTTAACCAAGGTCGCACAAGCTTGAATAATTGACGATGGGTCTGGGACGTGTTCGAGCATTTCCATACAGGTGACGACATCAAAACTGGCAGGCTGTTCAGCCGCGAGTTCTTCGACAGGTATCTTGCGATAGTCGACCTTTTCGCCAGATTCAAGCAGGTGAAGCTTGGCGACTTCGAGTGGCGCTTCACCCATGTCGATGCCAGTAACATCAGCGCCACGTGCTGCCATTGATTCGGACAAGATGCCGCCGCCGCAACCGACATCCAATACACGCTTGCCAGACAAAGACACCATCGCATCGATGTAATTCAATCGAAGTGGGTTAATTTCATGTAGAGGCTTAAATTCGCTGTTCGGATCCCACCAGCGGCTGGCAAGAGCTTCAAACTTACTGACTTCGGCGTGATCAACGTTAACGCTAGACATGCGGCTTTCCTACGTAACAATAAAATCAGTATATCAGTCTGAACTTAACTGATTTGCGGATAATTTAGCTTGCCATTGCTGACAGTTGGTTTGAATGCGTTGGACATCGACAGTTGTGTGCTTGCCGTTAGCGATTTGTCGCTTGCCCGCTATCCAGACATCGCTGACTTGCTCTCTGCCTGCGGCGTACACAATGTGCGATAAAGGATTGAAAACAGGCAAGGTATTAATATGCCCTAAATCGATCGCAACAACGTCGGCTTCTTTACCAACTTCGAGTGTGCCGATGTGTTCTTGTAACCCTAGTGCTATTGCGCCGTTGAGTGTTGCCATGCGTAAAGCTTGAGCGGCAGGTAGTGCACTAGCATCCTGTGCGACACCTTTCGCTAATAGCGCGGCCGTGCGCATCTCGCCAAGCATGTCTAAATCGTTGTTACTGGCAGCGCCATCGGTGCCCAAAGCGACATTAATGCCATGGTCTTGTAGTTGTTTCACCGGGCAGAAGCCTGAGGCAAGTTTTAGATTGGATTCAGGACAGTGCACAACATGCGCGTTGCTTCGTGCAAAGTGTGACATCTCATCATCAGTCCACTGAGTCATGTGGACACCAATGAGAGATGGCGATAATAGGCCAAGATCTTTGAGTCGTTCTAGAGGGCGCTTTTTATATTGCTCGATGCTGCCATTTATCTCGTCTTGTGTTTCATGGATGTGCATATGAATCGGTACGTCGAGTTCATTAGCCAATGTGACCAGTTGTTTTAAGGGTTGGTCAGAAACAGTGTAGGGTGCATGTGGTGCGAAGCAGGTGGAGATAAGCGGTTCGTTACGTAAAGCATCGTGCAGTTCAACGGCTTTATGAATGTAGTGCTCTGCATTGTCAGCCCAGGCGGTCGGAAAATCAGTCACGATTAAGCCAACACTGCTACGCATGCCGATTTGCTGAGCAACTCGCGCTGTGATGTCAGGGAAGAAATACATGTCGTTAAAACAGGTTGTGCCTGACTTGAGCATCTCGGCTATCGCTAAACGCGTGCCATCAGCAACAAACTCTTCATGCACCCACTTGTGTTCAGCTGGCCAGATATGGTCATTGAGCCAAGTCATCAGAGGTAGGTCGTCGGCGAGACCTCGAAACAACGACATGGCGGCATGTGTATGTGTATTTACAAGGCCTGGAATCAGCGCGTGATTGAGTAGCTCGACAATGTGTTCCGCATCAATCTCTTCACGTGCTTGTGCTGTCGGCAAAATCGCTTTGATTTTGTTGTCTGCAATTGCCAGGCTATGGTTCTCAAGCACCACTTCATGCGGTTCAACAGGAATTATCCATTTGGCGTGAATCAGTGTTTCGGTATGCACAGCAATGACCCCATGAGTCGCAGATTAAAATAGTGTTTAGCGTAGAATAACGTGCTTTGAAGAATCACAGAGAATTTCATGCGTACGGTTGAGCTTAATATCAAAGTCACGGCTAACGAAGCGATGGTTTGGCAGGATGAGCATTTGTATCTGCTCGATCAGCGACTATTGCCACATCAATCTGTCTTTATTCAGTGTGACGATGCGGCTGAGACAGCTGAAGCTATAACGGCGATGGTGGTGCGTGGCGCACCTGCGATTGGCGTGACCGCCGCCTATGGTTGTGCTTTAGCAGTAAGGCAGCGAATAGCTGATGCTGGTAACTGGCAGGAAAAGGTTGCCGCCGATTTTGCGCATCTAAGAGCGGCACGTCCTACTGCGGTCAATTTGATGTGGGCTATTGATCAATGCTCAGCGATGTTGCCATCAATATCATCAGATAACGCTTACTCAACACTGCTTAACTTTGCGCTTGAGCTGCATGCAAAAGATCGTGCAGATAACAAAACGATGGGTGAGTTTGGGGCTTCTTTACTAGAAGGATGCTCATCGGTTATCACTCATTGCAATACCGGTGGTTTGGCGACTGGTGGTCACGGCACAGCATTAGGTGTGATTCGATCAGCGTTTGCGCAAGGAAAAATCAATGAAGTCTATGCCGATGAAACCCGTCCTTGGTTGCAAGGTGCGCGACTGACTGCGTGGGAGTTAGTGCAAGAAAACATTCCGGTTAAGTTAATGACCGATGGTGCTTGTGCGGCACGTATGGCAGCTGGCGGTATAACTTGGGCAATTGTCGGATCTGATCGCATCGCAGCGAATGGTGATGTGGCAAACAAAATTGGCACCTATAACTTAGCGGTAGCGGCGAAATATCATGGCGTGAAATTTATGGTTGCAGCGCCAACATCAACTATCGACCTGCAGACAGTATCTGGCGCAGATATCGAGATTGAAACGCGTGATCCGAGTGAGCTGTTAGGGTGTGGCGGTAAGTTGGTTGCGCCAGAAAAAGCGGGAGCTTGGAACCCTGTTTTTGATGTCACCCCTGCCAGTTTGGTGGATGCAATCGTGACCGAAAAGGGCATTATTTTGAATCCAGATCGAGACAAGATCGCTGCACATATGGCGAACTGAATTTTGCGGCTTGGCTAAATGCCTATTTTACAAGGCTCAAAGGGCAAAAATTCTCTCAGCGGCGCTGTAATCGATTCTGAGCGATTTTTGCCAAATTATGCCGGTCGGCTGTGATACACTTTTCCCATAATTATTAAGGCATTATGCTGGTCGCATAATGTTGCCCAAATGCCGCCTTTTTAAAGGTGGCTACAAGGAAAAGTCTATGACCGAATTCGCTAAGGAAGTCCTCCCGATCAGTCTCGAAGATGAGATGCAATCATCCTATCTCGAGTACGCGATGTCCGTAATTGTTGGACGCGCATTACCCGATGTTCGAGATGGCTTAAAACCGGTACACCGTCGCGCACTGTTTGCGATGGGCGAATTAGGTAACGACTTCAACAAACCTTATAAAAAATCGGCACGTATCGTCGGTGACGTCATTGGTAAATATCACCCACACGGTGATACTGCGGTTTACGACACGATTGTCCGTATGGCACAGCCATTCTCACTGCGTTACATGTTGGTCGATGGTCAAGGTAACTTCGGTTCGGTAGACGGTGATTCGCCAGCTGCTATGCGTTATACCGAAGTGCGTATGTCGAAGATTGCGCATGAGTTACTTGCTGATATCGATAAAGATACCGTCGACTTTGTCCCTAACTACGACGAATCAGAATCAGAGCCTGCTGTTTTACCAGCGCGTATTCCTAACCTGCTTATTAATGGTTCATCAGGCATCGCGGTGGGCATGGCGACCAATATTCCGCCACACAACCTGACTGAAGTTATCAATGCGTGTATGGCACTGATCGATGAGCCAGCGACCGATCTTCAAGCCTTAATGGAAATCGTGCCTGCGCCTGATTTCCCAACCGCAGGCATCATCAATGGTATTGCGGGTGTACGTGATGCTTATCGCACAGGTCGTGGCAAGGTTTATATCCGAGCGCGTTCGTCTGTTGAAGAATTAGATAATGGTCGTCAGCGTATTGTTGTAACCGAATTGCCATATCAGGTTAACAAGGCGCGACTATTAGAAAAAATCGCAGAACTGGTTAAAGAGAAAAAGCTCGAAGGTATCTCTGAGTTGCGTGATGAGTCTGATAAAGACGGCATGCGTATGGTCATTGAGCTGCGCCGCGGCGAAGTGGCTGAAGTTGTGCTGAATAATCTTTACAAGCAAACCCAAATGCAAAGCGTGTTTGGCATCAATATGGTGGCTTTGGTTGATGGCCAGCCACGTACGCTTAATCTGAAGCAACTGCTTGAGTACTTTATTCGCCACCGTCGTGATGTAGTAACTCGTCGTACCGTATTTGAGTTACGTAAAGCACGTGATCGTGCACATATTTTGGAAGGCTTGGCCGTTGCGCTTGCAAACATCGATGAAGTGATCGCATTGATTAAAGCTGCATCAAATCCAGCGGAAGCAAAGCGTCAGTTAACTGAAAAGTTGTGGAAGTCGGGCACGGTTGAAACCATGTTGGCTGCGGCGGGTGCAGATGCGTCACGTCCAGAAGGCTTGCCTGCAGAATTTGGTTTAACGTCTGACGGCTATCGCTTAACCGAAACGCAAGCTCAAGCAATCCTCGATCTGCGTTTGCAGAAACTGACCGGCCTTGAGCAAGACAAGATCATTACCGAGTTTGAAGAGATCCTGCAGCGCATTGCTGAGTTGCTTGAGATTTTGTCGAACCCAGATCGCTTGATGGAAGTGATCCGTGGTGAATTGAATGAGATTCGTGATCAGTTTGGTGACGAGCGTCGCTCTGAAATTGTTCATACTCAAGTTGATCTCACGCTTGAAGATTTGATCAGTGAGGAAGATGTTGTTGTGACGCTTTCTCACGAAGGCTACGCCAAAGCCCAGCCTATCGATGTGTATCAAGCACAGCGTCGTGGTGGTAAAGGCAAGACAGCAACGTCAACTAAAGACGAAGACTTCATTGAGAAACTGTTTGTGGCTAACACCCACGATACGATCTTGTGTTTCTCAAGTCGCGGTAAATGTTACTGGCTGAAAGTGTATGAATTGCCACAGGCAGGTCGTAATGCACGTGGTCGCCCAATGGTTAACTTGCTGCCACTTGAGCAAGATGAACGTATTAATGCGATCTTGCCTATTCGTGAGTACAGTGAAGATAAATTCATCTTTATGGCAACGGCATCCGGCACGGTTAAAAAGACACCGCTGACCGATTTCTCTCGTCCTCGTAGCAGCGGCATCATTGCGGTTGATTTGCGTGATGATGATCAGTTGATTGGTGTGGATCTTACCGACGGTGAGCAGAGCATCATGTTGTTCACCTCTGCGGGTAAAGCGGTTCGTTTTGATGAATCGACAGTTCGCGCAATGGGTCGTACGGCATGTGGTGTTCGCGGCGTGAAGCTGGGTGAAGGTCAGCGAGTGATCTCTCTGATTGTGGGTACTGATGGCGATGTTCTGACCGCTACTGAAAACGGTTACGGCAAGCGCACGCCAATTGAGCAATATCCAGTCAAAGGCCGTGCTGGCATGGGTGTGAAATCAATCAAGACCAGTGAGCGAAATGGCGAGCAGGTTGGTGCGGTACGTGTCACTGGCGATGATGAAATTATGTTGATCACCGATGGCGGCACCTTAGTTCGCACCAGCGTGGCAGATATTTCTCAGATGAGTCGTGATACCCAGGGTGTTCGTTTAATCAGCTTGCGCAACGATGAAAAGTTAATTGGTATCGAGCGTATTGAAGCGCTGGAAGTCGAAGAGGGCATGGCGCTGCCTGAGGGTGAAGAGCCAGCGGTAGGTGACGCTCTTCCTAGCGACGAAGGCTGATCATCAGTTGTTAAAAACTTAACGAAGGCGCCTTGTGCGCCTTTAAGTCCTTTTGGATAACGATAAACCTATGTCTCGATTGTATAACTTCAGTGCAGGTCCAGCGGCGCTTCCAACGCCCGTATTGGAGCGTGCACAGGCAGAAATGCTTGATTGGCAAAACCTTGGCTGTTCTGTGATGGAGCTTAGTCATCGTGGAAAGCCGTTCATGGCGCTTGCGCAAAAAACTGAGGCTGATTTACGTGAGCTGATGTCCATCCCTGACAATTACAGCGTTTTGTTTTTACAAGGTGGCGCTTCATCACAGTTTGCCTCGGTGCCTTTAAATCTGATGGGGCAAAAACAGGCCGCGGATTATTACTACACGGGTACTTGGTCGCGTAAGGCGATTGTAGAAGCTAAACGGTATGGTGAGATTAATGTTGTTGGCGATATGTCGGCGAATAACTTCACCACGCTGCCAGATCAAGGCAGTATTCCCGTTTCTGATAACGCAGCTTTTGTGCATTACACGCCAAATGAAACAATTCACGGCTTAGAGTTTAGTTATGTGCCAGAGACCGGTGGTGTGCCATTGGTTGCTGATATGTCATCTAACATCCTGTCACAGCCGATTGATGTCTCTAAGTTCGGCATTATTTATGCTGGTGCGCAAAAAAATATTGGACCTGCAGGCTTAACTATCGCGATTGTTCGTGAAGATTTGATTGGTCATGCATTGCCGCAAACGCCGGCTATGCTGAATTACCAATCACAAGCTGACAATGACTCAATGTACAACACGCCACCTACCTACAGCTGGTATTTGGCAGGCTTGGTTTTTGAATGGCTGAAAGAACAGGGTGGTCTTTCGGTTATGGCGGATGTAAACAAACGTAAGGCGAAATTGTTGTACTCAGCGATTGATAAGAGCGGTTTTTACGCCAATCCGGTCAATTCTGCCTATCGTTCGATCATGAATGTGCCATTTACACTGGCTGATACTGCTTTAGATGCGTTATTTTTAGAGCAGAGTCATGCAGCTGGCTTGTTGGCGTTGAAGGGCCATAAAGAAGTTGGTGGCATGCGGGCCAGTATTTATAACGCGATGCCCTATGAGGGCGTTGAGGCTTTAGTCGATTTTA
>VMDJ01000037.1 GCA_008080925.1 Gammaproteobacteria bacterium | reverse complement strand
GAGCGCGCAGCTCAAGATGGCGATCAAGTGCATATCGACTTCAAAGGTTTTATTGATGGTGAAGCATTTGATGGTGGTTCAGCAGAGAACGTTCCTCTTGTATTGGGTTCAGGTTCAATGATCGAAGGTTTCGAAGCCGCTTTGCTGGGTGCAAGTGCTGGCGATGAGCGTTCTTTCGAAGTGAATTTCCCAGAGGATTATCGCGCGGAAAACTTGGCGGGTAAGCCGGCAACTTTTGAAGTGAAGGTTTCTAAAGTAGCTGAGCCAAAACTTCCTGAGATTGATGAAGAGTTCTGTAAAGAGTTCGGTGTTAAAGAAGGTACTGAAGCTGCATTGCGTGCAGAGGTCTCTTCAAACATGAAGGCTGAACTTGAGCAAAAATTACAGGGCATGCTGAAAGACGAATCTATGAAGATTCTTCGTGAGTCAAATGAGTTAGACATCCCTAAATCGATGGTTACACAAGAAGCTGAGCGCATGAAGCAACAAGCTGTACAAGAGATGGCACAGCGTGGTCAGCAGGTATCGGTTGATTTGCCGGCTTCAATCTTCGAAGAACAAGCAAAGACACGCGTTCATTTAGGCCTTTTAGTAGCTGAGATTATCGATGGTCAAGAGTTGAAAGCGACTGAAGATGAAGTGCGAGACACTATCACCAAGATGTCGGGTTCTTATGAGGACCCTCAGGAAGTCATCGATTTCTATATGAATAATGAGCAGCAGCGCTCAATGCTTGAGAACCTTGTTTTGGAAAATAAGGTTAACGATTGGGTGGTTTCTCAGTTGGATGTTGCTGAAGAATCGCGTACTTTCTCAGAAGTAATGAACCCGGGCCAGTAAGTTCTTTCAGAGCACTGCCGATTTCAGATAACTTCTAAAAATAAAGAGAGAGTGGCTATGTCAGCACTGGATACGCAAAATTTGGGATTGATCCCAATGGTCATCGAACAATCGTCACGTGGCGAGCGTTCTTATGACATTTATTCACGCCTTTTAAAAGAACGCGTTATCTTTTGTGTCGGTCAAGTCGAAGACCACATGGCCAACTTAATTGTTGCTCAGCTGTTGTTCTTGGAATCTGAGAATCCTGATAAAGATATTCATTTGTATATCAACTCACCAGGTGGTTCTGTAACCGCTGGTTTGGCGATCTACGACACCATGCAATTTATTAAGCCAAATGTGAGCACTATGTGTATCGGTCAAGCGGCGAGTATGGGTGCAGTTTTGTTGGCAGCGGGTGAAAAGGGTAAGCGTTTTGCATTGCCAAATTCTCGTGTGATGATCCACCAGCCATTGGGTGGTTTTCAGGGTCAAGCGAGTGATTTTGAGATTCACGCCAAAGAAATCCTTTTAATTCGTGAAAAATTGAACAAAATTTTGGCGGATCATTCAGGACAAGATCTCGAAAAGATTAAGCACGATACCGATCGCGACAACTTCATGAGTGCCCAAGATTCAGTGACTTACGGCCTCATCGACGAAGTTGTTGGAAAGCGTAATAAAGAAAACAGCTAATTTTTGAGCGCGTTGCCCAATTTTATGGGTAATACCGCAGGTTTTCGTGACTTGTTCCTACCTAATCTAAGGGTATTATGCAGTTTAGGCATTTTGTTTTAGGTCGATAGATCTAGGCATATCGCCCCTTTAGAGGTTTCATGTATGAGTGATAAGAAAGACGATAAAAACGATGACGGCAAATTGCTGTACTGCTCATTTTGCGGCAAAAGCCAGCATGAAGTTCGTAAGCTGATTGCAGGCCCTTCAGTTTTTATCTGTGATGAATGCGTAGAGCTATGTAACGACATTATTCGTGAAGAGATGCAAGAGAGCAGCTCAGATGATGGCGATGCATTGCCAAAGCCACATGAGCTAAATGCAGCCCTTGATGAATACGTTATCGGTCAGGCTCGTGCAAAGCGCGTTCTTTCTGTTGCGGTATATAACCATTACAAACGTCTGCGTGCGTCTAAAGGAAAAGACGAAGTCGAGATTTCGAAAAGTAATATTTTGCTAATCGGCCCCACAGGTTCGGGTAAGACCTTATTGGCTGAGACGCTGGCGCGTCTTTTGAACGTTCCATTCACCATTGCAGATGCAACTACATTGACCGAAGCAGGCTATGTAGGTGAAGACGTTGAGAACATCATTCAGAAGCTTTTGCAGAAGTGTGATTACGATGTAGAGAAAGCCCAGACAGGCATTGTGTATATCGATGAGATCGACAAGATTTCTCGCAAGTCGGATAACCCTTCAATCACTCGCGACGTTTCAGGCGAGGGTGTACAACAGGCCTTGCTAAAGCTTATTGAAGGCACGATCGCTTCTGTGCCACCTCAAGGTGGTCGTAAGCATCCACAGCAGGAATTCTTACAGGTCGACACCTCTAATATCTTGTTCATCGTCGGCGGCGCATTCGCTGGCTTAGATAAAGTTATCCGTAACCGTTCAGAAAAAGGCGGCATTGGTTTTGGCGCTGAAGTCAAAAGCAAAGATGACATGCGCAATGTGGGTCAGATTTTCTTGGACCTTGAAGCTGAGGATTTAATCTCCTATGGCTTGATTCCTGAGTTTGTTGGTCGTTTGCCTGTCGTGGCAACGCTTGAAGAACTTGACGAAGAGGCGTTGATTCGTATTTTGACTGAGCCAAAGAATGCTTTGGTTAAGCAATACCAGCGCTTGTTTGAAATGGAAGATGCAGGTCTTGATATTCGTGAAGACGCGCTATCTGAAGTGGCTAAAAAAGCGATCGCCCGTAAAACTGGTGCTCGTGGATTACGCACAATTCTAGAACAAACCTTGTTAGACACCATGTATGACTTACCATCTCAGGATAACGTCAGTAAGGTCGTGGTTGATGGCAGTGTGATCCGTGGAGAATCAGACCCATTGGTCATTTACGAGAATGCAGAACGCCCGAAAGCAGCGTCTGAAAATTAATCCAAGTGCCCGGCCTGACCGGGCATTTTTCGTCTTGGGGTTGAAAAAATCGATTTCTGCCCCAAGATGATTAAAAAGCCATTCAAACAGTGGCAACAATATTTAGGAGATCCCGATGGGACAAGAAGTGAATCCAGATACCCAACCTTTAGTTGTACCTGTGTTGCCGCTGCGTGATGTGGTTGTTTATCCCTACATGGTCATTCCGCTTTTTGTCGGTCGAGATAAGTCGATTAAAGCGCTCGATGCTGCAATGGCTGATAACAAACAGATTCTTCTTTCGGCACAGCGTAGTGCTGATATCGATGAGCCAGCTGAGAAAGACCTTTATGAAGTAGGTACTTTGGCGAGCATTCTTCAATTACTTAAGCTGCCTGACGGCACGGTGAAGGTGTTGGTCGAAGGCTCTAAGCGTGCGCGTTTGAAAAAGTTTCTTGATGGTGAAGAGTTCTTCACTGCTGAGATCGAAGCGCAAGATGAAAATGAAGAGCTTCCAGAACGCGAGATGGAAATCTTGATGCGCTCGGCGACCGATCTTTTTGATCAGTATGTAAAGCTAAACAAGAAAGTGCCACCTGAGGTTTTGACCTCACTAGCTAGTATCGATGAAGGCTCACGTTTAGCTGACACCATGGCCGCTCACATGGCCCTAAAGCTTGAAGAAAAGCAGCACGTGCTTGAAATGATCAATGTTCGTGAGCGTCTTGAGCACCTTATGAGCTTAATGGAAGGCGAGAACGATATTTTGCAAATGGAGAAGCGTATTCGTGGCCGCGTAAAGCGTCAGATGGAAAAGAACCAACGCGAGTATTACCTCAATGAGCAAATGAAGGCTATCCAGAAAGAGTTGGGTGAGCTGGAAGACGCGCCAAACGAAATTGAAGAACTGACCGCCAAGATTGAAAAGGCGGGCATGTCTAAAGAGGCAAAGACCAAAGCAACTGCTGAGTTGAATAAGCTCAAGTTGATGTCACCAATGTCTGCTGAAGCGACGGTGGTGCGTAACTACATAGATGCATTAGTTGGAGTGCCTTGGAAAAAGAAAACTAAAGTTCGTAATGACATTCCTAAAGCAGAGGAAGTTTTAGATGCGGATCACTTTGGTTTAGAAAAAGTTAAAGAACGCATCTTGGAATATTTGGCGGTTCAACAACGTGTTCGTAAGTTGAAAGGTCCAATCTTGTGTTTGGTAGGTCCTCCTGGTGTGGGTAAAACTTCATTGGGTCAGTCAATTGCTAAGGCGACTAACCGCAAGTTTGTTCGCATGGCGCTTGGTGGCGTGCGTGATGAAGCTGAAATTCGTGGTCACCGTAAAACTTACATTGGCGCGATGCCAGGCAAGATTGTGCAGAGCCTGACTAAGGTTGGTACACGTAATCCATTGTTCTTGCTTGATGAGATAGACAAAATGGCAATGGACTTCCGCGGTGATCCAGCATCTGCGTTACTTGAGGTTCTCGACCCTGAGCAAAATCACACCTTCCAAGATCATTATCTTGAAGTGGATTTTGATTTGTCCGACATCATGTTTGTGGCGACCTCGAACAGTATGAATATTCCGGGCCCTTTATTGGATCGTATGGAAGTGATTCGTCTGTCGGGCTACACAGAAGATGAGAAGGTAAGTATTGCTCAAAACTACTTAGTGCCTAAGCAGATTGAAAATAACGGTTTGCAGGATGGTGAGCTGACAATCACTGAAGATGCATTACGAGACATTGTGCGTTTTTATACTCGCGAGGCGGGTGTGCGTGGCTTAGAGCGTGATGTATCGAAGATTTGCCGGAAGGTAGTCAAGAATATCTTGATGAGCACGGCCAAGAAGAAGCCAAAAATTAAAGTCTCAGCTAAAGAGCTTGAGGAATACTTGGGCGTTAAGCGTTTCCGTTATGGCTTAGCAGATGAGGAAGATCAGATTGGCCAGGTAACTGGTTTGGCATGGACTGAGGTAGGTGGTGAGTTGCTACGTATCGAAACAGGCTTAGCCCCAGGTAAAGGTCGTTTAACCCATACTGGCCAGTTGGGCGATGTGATGAAAGAATCCATCCAGGCGGCAATGACCGTTGTTAGAAGTCGCTCGCAAGCGTTGGGTTTGAATGAAGACTTCTATGAAAAGTTGGATGTGCATATTCACGTACCTGAAGGTGCAACACCTAAAGATGGTCCAAGTGCGGGTATTGGTATGTGTACCGCTTTGGTATCAGCGTTAACGAACATTCCGGTTCGTGCAGATGTCGCGATGACAGGTGAGATTACCTTGCGCGGTGAGGTGCTTCCGATTGGTGGGTTAAAAGAGAAATTATTGGCGGCACTTCGAGGCGGCATTAAGACTGTTTTAATTCCAAAAGATAACGAACGTGATTTGGTTGAGATGCCAGATAACATCAAAGAAGGTCTTGAGATTCGTCCGGTCCAGTGGATCGATGAGGTGTTAGAAGTGGCGTTAACCATGCAGCCAACACCGCGTGTGGATGCTGAAGAGGTTAAAGATGCGCCAAAAACTTCTAAAAGCTCAAAAGCGAGTAAAAGTAAGACTAGAGCACATTAAAAAAGCCTTAATGAATTAGCCCGAAAGCCTTATAAATAAAGGCTTTCGGGCTTTTTTATGCTTGACCTGCACCCAGTCTATTAGAGTAAAATAAGCATATTGGAGCTGGGTAATTTCGTTTCAATAAATATTTTTACGATCGAGATTTAGTTCGGTCGATTATCACCAAAGGGGAGATCCAATAATGAATAAAACAGAACTGATCGATGCAATGGCTGAAGCAGCAGATATTTCAAAAGCAGCAGCAGGTCGTGCATTAGACGGCATGATTGATGCGATCACCGGTGCAGTAAAATCTAACGACACTGTATCAATTATCGGTTTCGGTACTTTCGCATTGAGCGAGCGTGCGGCACGTAAAGGCCGTAATCCTAAGACTGGCGAAGAGATTCAAATCAAAGCATCTAAGTCACCTAAATTTAAAGCTGGTAAAGCATTCAAGGATGCTGTAAATTAACCGCTCCTGAAATTTCGGGTGCTTAGCTCAGCTGGGAGAGCATCGCCCTTACAAGGCGAGGGTCGCAGGTTCGATCCCTGCAGCACCCACCACGAAATGGAGTGGTAGTTCAGTTGGTTAGAATACCGGCCTGTCACGCCGGGGGTCGCGGGTTCGAGTCCCGTCCACTCCGCCAAAATAGAGAGCCCAAGTTCATTTGAACTTGGGTTTTTTATTGCCTGTCGTTCACGACTCACACAACATGTTTAGCTTGGAAACTGAGCTTTTGCGCAGCGAAAACCTCTAAAACTAGTTATTATTCCGGCTGGTTTTTTTAACACTACAACAGTTGTTTTCTTATGTTGATGTCAATCCGTGAAAAGGCTCAGGGCTGGATAGCTTGGGTCATTGTCATTCTGATCAGTATTCCTTTTGCACTCTTTGGTATTCAAGAATATTTGGGCACAGATTCCGATCCAGTCGTTGCTGAAGTTGCGGGTGTGGATATCAAACGAAGCCAATTAGATGAGCAACTGCGCGAATTAAGACAAAACATGCGAGACCGTTTGGGTTCTGCCTACCGCGCTGAACTATTTGAGGGTCCTTTGGTTGAGCGTCAGACATTAGGTCGTATGTTGACTCAGGCAGTGGTTGAAGAAGCCGCATCCGATTGGAACCTTCGTGCTAGCGATCAGCAGGTAGTTAATTACATCCACCAAATTCCCGGACTACAAACTGACGGTCGTTTTGATCAGGCTTTATATGAAAGTGCAGTTCGCAGTCGTGGTATGTCGAGCGCGGGTTTTGAAGAACTTGTTCGTCAAGAAATTGTGCTGCAACAGTTCCAAGCCGGCATCATGGATTCTGCATGGGAGACGCAGTCGACTTTGCGTGAGCGTGTACGTTTAAACGAACAGAAACGTGATGTTGATGTGGTCGTTTTTAAGGCAGCTGACTTTAAAGACCCTGCAAAGCTAAGCCAGAAGCAAATTGCTGATTTTTATGAAAAAAACAAATCGAACTACGTCGTTCCTGAGCGCGTAAAGCTGTCTTATGTTCGCTTAAGCCCTGATGTCTTAACGGCAACAGTCAATGTAAGTGACGATGAGCTTCGCGATTTTTATGAGCAGAATCGTGACCAGTTTGTCGCGCCTGAAGAACGTAAGATGCGCCACATTTTATTGATGGCCAGCCCAGAAAACGAAGCTCAACAATTAGCGGCTGCTGAAAAGTTGGTATCAGAGTTAAACGCAGGAGGTGATTTTGCTGCCTTAGCTAAAAAGTATTCTGAAGATCCGGGTTCCGCTGATTTGGGTGGTGACCTTGGTTGGGTATCGCGCGGTGTGATGGTGCCTGAGTTTGAAGATGCCGGTTTTGCATTGAATAAAAACGTTATCAGTGAGCCAGTTAAATCTCAATTTGGCTATCACGTGATTCAAGTGACGGATATTCGTGGTGGTGATGCAGACTTTAATTCGCAGAAAGAAAAGGTGGCTAAGGCCTTTCGCCAACGTCAAGCGGATGACTTGTTCTATAACCAATATGAGCGTCTAGCTGATCTTGCTTACGAAACGCCTGATAGTTTGCTGCCTGCTGCAGAAGCTCTGGGTCTTAAGGTTAAGCAAACTGAATGGGTTTCTCGTGAGGGAAAATTGCCAGCAGAAATTAATCAAGCAAAGGTGCTGAATGCTGCTTTTTCTGAAGACGTCCTACAGCGTGGAAATAACAGTGAAGTGATTGAGCTTGGCCCTACTGATGCAGTGGTTGTTCGTGTCGCTAAGCATGAGCCTGAATCAATACAACCTCTAGATGCCATTGCTGAAAAAGTGAAAGCTGAAGCGGCTTCTGAGATGGCTTCGCAACTGGCCAAAGAGGCAGGTGAGGCCTTTATTAGCGATGCTAAAAACGATATTGCAGGAAAAGCTAAAGCGGCTAATAAATCGCTCAAGAGTCTTTTACTAACCCGTCGTGATGCTAATTTGCCCGTAGAGGTCGTAGATGCAGCTTTTGCTATGACATCATTCATAACGGATGTGGTTTCAGCAGAAGGAGACTTCTATGTCATCGCATTGAAAAAAGCGACTGATGGCAACGTTGATGCGATGAAAAAAGATGAGCTCAAGGTCCTAGCTGAAGCGCTTGAGCGCCAAGCATCTGATGCTCAATTCACCGCGCTAACGGATGCATTACGTGATCGTTCAGGTGCAAAGATTACACTTGCTAAGTAAGCCGACCGATGCATGTTTTAGATTTTGCAGCTTTGATGGAATTAATGGGCGGTAGCGAAGACGTTGCTAAGCAATTATTAGCGTCTTATTGGCCAGATGCGCAACGCTTACATACTTCAATTCAGCAACATGCACAGTCAAAAGATATCGATGCGTTAAAAAAAGATGCACATACCCTAAAGGGCTCTTCTCGTATGATAAAAGCAGAACGCTTTGGCGAGGCTTGTTATGCCCTTGAGTTGGCCGCCAAGCAAGAAGATCAACTTGAAGGCACGTTGAAAAAATTCAATGCCGAGTATGAAGAGTTACGGCAACGGATACAGCAGAAGCTATAGCTGCAGAAAGAAAGAACCCCGCCGTAGCGGGGTTTTTCCTTTATCGGTTAGGCCATACCGACGATGTGATAACCCGAGTCAACGTACATCACATCGCCCGTAATGCCTGATGCAAGATCAGAGCATAGGAAGGCGGTGGCATTACCGACCTCTTCGATAGTGACATTGCGACGCAGTGGAGTTTTAGCTTCAGCTTCAGCCAACATGCCGCGGAATCCAGAGATGCCAGAGGCTGCCAAGGTGCGTATGGGACCTGCAGAAACGGCATTAACCCGAACACCTTCTGGGCCCATGCTATCAGCTAGGTAGCGCACGTTAGCTTCGAGTGAGGCTTTAGCAATACCCATAACATTGTAGTTAGGTACGGTACGAACAGCGCCAAGGTAGCTCATAGTGACAATTGAACCATTGCGACCTTGCATCATGGGACGTCCAGCTTTCGCTAATGCAGCAAGGCTGTATGAACTAATGTCATGCGCGACTTGGAAACCTTCGCGAGTAACAGCATCGATATAAGTGCCTTCAAGCTGCTCTCGAGGTGCAAAGCCCACCGAGTGGATCAAACAGTCAAGACCGTCCCAACGCTCGCCTAAGGCAGTAAATGCCGAGGTGATTTCATCATCGTTTGCAACATCCATTGGGATAACGATATCTGAGCCAAACTCTTCAGCAAAACCGCGCACACGCTTTTCTAATTTTTCACCTTGATAGGTGAAAGCGAGTTCAGCGCCTTCACGGTGCATGGCTTGTGCGACGCCGTAAGCGATTGATTTACTACTTGCGACACCAACGATCAGTGCCTTTTTGCCGGCCAAAAAACCCATTCGAATACCCTTATGTCTAGGAAGCTAATGTAAGGGGGATAAAAGCAGCTGACAATCAATTGGTTTGGTACGATGATTGAAGCAACTCGTGGCGGCCATGGCTGCCATCCCAAAGCCTGTAACTTACCTGAAAGCAGCATCTTGATCAAAGACATACAGAGAAAAATAAGACTGCTCTGGCCGCAACTAGTTTTAATTTTTGCGGCAGGTTTTTTGTCTGCTTGTGATAACGCTGTACTGAATTCGCCATATCCGGCAAATGCCCCGAAACAATCCATTTTTTACAGTTCATTTACCGAGCGACCCAAGCATCTTGATCCTGCACGATCCTACAGCTCAAATGAGTGGGCCTTTATTTCGCAAATTTATGAGCCACCTCTGCAGTATCACTTTTTAAAGCGCCCGTATGTGCTCGAACCGCTGACGCTTAAAACGATGCCAATAGTTACCTATCTAGATGACAAGGGTAATCTGGTAAGTGCTGAGCAAGCCTTGTATACCGAATATGAATTATCGCTAAAGCCGGGCATTCGATTTCAGCCACATCCTGCATTTGCTAGAAATCAAGATGGCTATCGCTATTGGCCAATGTCTGAATCTGAGTTGACGGATAAGTACACCCTAGATGATTTTACGGAGCAGGGTGATAGGGAGTTGACGGCCGAAGACTATGTTTATCAGATTAAACGTTTGGCTTATGTACCAAATCATTCACCCGTAGCTGGATTGATGTCTGAGCATATCGTGGGCTTTGCTGACTTTATGAAATCCTCAAAAAATCTCAAACCAAGTCAGCAAGACTGGGTTGATCTGCGTGATCATTCTATCGAGGGCGTTACCTTGGTTGATCGCTATACCTGGCGCATTCGTATACATAAAACCTATCCGCAGTTTGAATATTGGTTAGCGATGAATTTTTTCGCACCTATGGCATGGGAAGTTGAACGTTTTTATCAACAGCCAGGAATGGAGTCGCGCAACATTACCCTCAATTGGTACCCAGTGGGAACAGGCCCCTTTGTGCTGACAGAAAACAATCCAAACCTCCGTATGGTGCTTAGTAAGAATCCCAATTTTCATGGTGAGCGTTATCCGACAGAAGGCTCAGTAGTAGACCGTAACTCAGGCATGCTTGATGACGCGGGTAAGGTGATGCCGTTTATCGATATGGCAATTTATAGTTTGGAGAAAGAAGCCATTCCGCGCTGGAATAAATTCTTGCAAGGCTATTACGATAACTCAGGGATTGCTTCAGATAGCTTTGATCAAGCCATTCAATTTGGCGCATCGGGTGATGCTAATTTGACCGATGCGATGGCAGAAAAAGGTATTCAGCTCAGTACGGCTGTTGAAACGTCGATCTTTTACATGGGCTTTAACATGAAAGATCCGGTCGTCGGTGGGGATCTAAATGATCCAGTTGATCAACTACGCGCTCAAAAGCTACGCAGAGCCATTGCCATGGCATTTGATTGGGAGGAATACATCTCAATCTTCTTAAACGGTCGAGGTGAGATAGCCCATGGTCCATTACCGCCAGGTATCTTTGGTTACAAAGAGGGTGAGGCTGGCTTAAATCGAGAACTGTATAAGTGGCAAAATGGAGCACCTAAACGAAAATCTATCGATCAAGCAAAGCTGTTGCTTGCAGAAGCGGGTTATCCAGAGGGTCGTGATCCTACGACAGGTAGTGCGTTGATCTTGTATTACGATACAACACAATCTGGACCGGGTGCTAAGTCCTTATTGCAGTGGTACCGCAATCAGTTTGAAAAACTTGGCATTGAGTTGATTATTCGCTCAAGTGATTACAATCGATTCCAAGAGAAAATGATGAAAGGGTCAGCGCAGATCTTTAGTTGGGGTTGGAATGCGGACTACCCGGATCCTGAGAATTTCCTCTTTTTACTCCATGGGCCAAATGGCAAGGTTGATGCGAAAGGGGAAAATGCAGCGAACTTTTCCAATGCAGAATTTGATCGTCTGTTCGATCAGATGAAAAGCATGCCAAATACAGATGAGCGACAGCAGGTGATTGACCGCATGGTGGAGATCTTGCGTGAAGAATCTCCTTGGCTGTTTGGCTTTTTCCCAAGAGCCTACAGCTTGCATCATGCCTGGTATCGCAATGCATTGCCGCATCTGATGGCAAATAACACGCTCAAATATAAACGTATCGATGGTGATCTTCGCTCACAACAGCAGCTAGCGTGGAATCAACCGGTTATTTGGCCGCTCCTTGTTCTGCTTGGTTTGCTAATCCTTGTTTTATATCCAGCGATTCGTGATTACCGTGCGCGGCAGAGGAGAGCAGCGCGATGATGGCGTATTTAATTCGACGCATGTTTTACGCGATCCCTATTTTGATCGGCGTTAATTTGTTGACCTTTGTGCTTTTCTTTGTGGTGAACTCAGCTGACGATATGGCGCGACTTCACCTTGGTAATAAGCGAGTTACTGATGCCGCTATTACAGAATGGAAGGCTGAGCGTGGATATGACAAGCCGTTAGTGTGGAACTCTCAAGCAAGTGGCATGGATGCACTCACCGATACAATTTTTTATCAAAAGTCAGTGAAGTTATTTGCCTTTGACTTTGGGTCGTCAGATAGCGGGCGTCATATTGGCTATGACATCAGTCAGCGGATGTGGCCAAGTTTGGCATTAGCCATTCCCATCATGATTGTTGGGCTTGCAGTGAATATCACCTTCTCATTGATCTTGGCATTCTTTAGAGGGTCGCCTTTGGATTTCTGGGGGGTTGTCTTATGTGTGGCGATGATGTCTATCTCGGGTCTTTTCTACATCATTGGCGGACAGGTCTTGCTTGGGAAGTTGTGGAGTCTGTTCCCAATCTCCGGGTATGACGTTGGATCGAATGCTGCTAAGTTTTTGGTCTTGCCGGCATTGATCGGCGTGGTCAGCGCGATTGGATCGGGATCGCGTTGGTATCGCACCTTGTTTTTAGAAGAGATCAACAAAGACTTTGTTCGTTCTGCGCGTGCAAAAGGCTTATCTGAAGCATTGGTCTTGGCTAAGCACGTGTTTAGAAATGCCTTAATACCTATTTTGACAGGCGTTGTTGTGGTGCTGCCGACTTTGTTCATGGGTAGTTTGTTATTGGAATCATTCTTTGGTATTCCAGGCCTGGGTAGTTACACCATTGATGCTATTCAGTCGCAAGACTTCGCCATTGTTCGTGCAATGGTGTTTCTGGGTGCTGTGCTTTATATCGTGGGTTTATTGCTTACCGATATTTCCTACACCTTGGCTGATCCGCGGGTGAGGTTGGATTGATGCCTTTTCAGCCTGTTATCTTGCTTACTGATGCTTTCATCTTTTTACTGCTCATCATGGCGGGTTTCTTGGTGTGGCATGTGCGCAGACACGAGCATTTGCTTGAGGCGTGGCGCCAAGTAGGGCAGCGCAAAGTGGCGATGTCTGCCGCTGTAGTGTTGCTGTTTTATGTGGTGATTGGTGTTTTAGATTCAATGCATTTTCGCCCCCTTGCGGAGAATGCAGACAATAAGATCCAGTACGACACCAAAGTATTGAGCGTGTTGGATTTAGCCTTAACGCAACTGCGTGAGCAAAAGGAAAAGACCTATTCAGCACCTTTCGCTACACATCTTTACAGTAAAGAAACCATTGAGACGCTAAGCGGAACGCAGCGTGATTATCCGCGTCTAGTTTATGGTGGTGCACATCTTGGAGAAGGTGAAACGGTTGTTGCAGATGTTTTAGTGACTTTAATCAAAAGCGCTGCATTAGGTGTCGCACTGACAGCTTTCCTCTACCTTTTGGTCTACAGGTTTTCGGCCAGAGAGCGTTGGTCTCAGAGGGGTGTCGGTTCCCATCAGGTTGTTTGGCTGACATTAACAGTGCTGATGAGTTCGTTGGTTGCCTTGCTTTGGCTGTCTCAGAATTATCATGTTCTGGGTACGGATAAAGTTGGTGAGGATGTTTTATATCAAGCGATTAAAAGTATTCGCACAGGTGTTGTGATTGGTAGTTTGACTACCTTGGTAATGCTACCGGCAGCCATCATCTTGGGTCTCATGGCGGGCTACTTCAGAGGTTGGGTAGATGATGTTATTCAGTACCTGTATACAACGTTAAGCTCCGTGCCTGGCGTATTGCTCATCGCTGCGGCTGTGTTGATGATGCAGGTCTATATGTCGAACAATCAGGCTGAGTTTAATACGGTGCTTGAGCGCTCAGATATGCGTTTGTTCTTTTTATGTTTAATTTTAGGTATTACTAGCTGGACGGGCTTGTGTCGCTTATTGCGAGGTGAAACCCTTAAATTAGGTCAGTTGGAATATGTTCAAGCGGCAAAAGCTTTTGGCGTGAGTGACTGGCGAATTCTTCTGCGCCACATCACGCCGAATGTGATGCATATTGTGTTGATTGTGATCGTGCTCGACTTTAGTGGCTTGGTGTTAGCTGAAGCGGTGTTGTCTTACATCAATATCGGTGTCGATCCCAGC
>VMDJ01000099.1 GCA_008080925.1 Gammaproteobacteria bacterium | reverse complement strand
ATGTCTAAGTGGGCCCACTTAAATTTTTTGGTGTAGCGCGCCAAGAAGCATGCTGCAGTAATGCTACCGGCTTTAGGGCCACCAATATTAGCCATATCAGCGAAGTTTGAATCCAGTTGGGTTTGATACTCATCCCAAATGGGTAGGCGCCATGCTCGATCACCTGAGGATTGACCGGCTTCTAAGAGTTCATCTGCAAGCTTGTCATCATTTGCCATCAGACCGCTGGCTTGATCTCCCAATGCGACGATACAGGCGCCGGTAAGGGTTGCGATATCGATAACAGCAGCAGGTTCAAAACGCTCGGTGTAAGTGAGGGCATCACATAAGATCAAGCGACCTTCTGCATCGGTATTAAGGATCTCGATGGTCTGACCTGACATTGACGTCACAATATCGCCAGGTTTGTTGGCGTCTCCATCAGGTAGGTTTTCAGAAGAGGGGATTACACCAACAACATTGATGGGGAGTTCAAGCTCAACACAAGCTTGCATGGCACCGAAGACACTCGCAGCACCACACATGTCGTATTTCATCTCATCCATCCCGGCACCGGGCTTGATAGAGATGCCGCCAGCATCAAATGTTAGTCCTTTACCAACTAGAGCGATCGGCTTCTGGTTAGCTTTGCCACCCTTATATTCCATAACGATAAGCTTGGCTGGCTGACGTGAGCCGCGGGATACCGACAGCAAAGAGCCCATGCCGAGTTTTTGCATCTGTGCTTCACTTAGGATGGTGGTTTTGAGTTTGCGTTTGCCGCGAGCTAAGTCTGATGCAGCATCTGCTAAGTAGCTAGGGGTACAAATATTGCCGGGTAGATTGCCAAGTGTTTTTGCGAGCGTCATACCGTTAGCGATTGCCAAACCTTGATCAGCGGCTTTGGATGCCGTTTTAACGTTCTTGCGCTCGTTTACAACAAAACGAAGTTTGGCGAGAGACTTGGCTAAAGATTTAGTGGATTTGCACTCATCAAAAACATAGTTTGTTTCAGAGGCTGAAATCACGGCTTCTTTTATGAAGCTGACATCTTCTCCATATGCGATGCTGACTTCAGTTGCTCCAGCAGCTTTTGCTACCTTGATGGCATTAGCTATGCCTGCTGCATATTTTTTGGCATTAAGATCAGATGCTTTACCAAGGCCCAAAATAAGAATACGTTGAGCAGAAACATTATTTATGTCAGTCAGTAATGAGCAGGTATTTGCCTCAGCAATATTTTTTAGCTTTTTAGCTGCCTTGCTCAATGCGCCTTTAGATTTCTGATCAATATGATTGAAAGCTATGCCCTTAGAAGATAAGAAAGCGGGGATGATGAGGCATTGAGTTTTTAAAGTATCAAGCGGTAAAAAAGTGGCAGAAACGTGCATCACAGATTCCTAAATTTACGTTGGATATTCTGACTTGAGATAGGGTAATTTTGGTAATATCACATCATCTTAAGCAGTTTTAATTTTTCTGCTCAGTTTACAGAAAGGATGGCAGATTGATACCCCGTTTGACCATTTATGAGAAGGCGCTCATACGCGATATTTTTAAAGCCTTTTTGTTGGTGATGTTGATCCTGCTGATCATCGTTTTTGCGATGAAGTCCGTAAAGATTTTGAAAGAAGTCACCGAGGGGTTGTTGAGCACCCAGATTGTTGTCGAAATGATTGGGCTAGAGATGATCAAGGTCATTGGCATCATCATGCCGCCGGCCTTCTTTTTTGCCTTGTTATGGTCATTAGCAGCGTTATATCGAGATTCTGAGATTGTCGCTCTGCAAGCCAGTGGGGTCAGTTTAAAGCGTTTGTTCACCTCATCTTTGTATGTTGCATTGCCGATTGCTGTTTTGTCAGCCGCACTAACGTTCGAAGCGATACCTTGGGCGCAACAAGCGAAAGAAGAGCTGAAAGCCTTTGATGAAGCACGTTCGGATATCAGCTTTGTTCAGCCGGGTAAATTTAATGAATTTCGCAATGGCGATTTGATTATCTACGCTGAGAAAGTCGATCCTGCATCGGGCCGACTGCAGCAGGTCTTTGTACAGGACCGCCAGAATGGTGAGCTAGGAGTGATTAAGTCCGAAGAGGCTTGGCAATTTATTGATGAAGAGCTTAAAGGTCGGTTTGTTGTACTGGCATCTGGCCATCGCTATGTCGGTAATCCCGGCAGCGTTGAATATCAAGTTGCCTCATTTGATGAATATATCCTGCGTCTCAATTCTGGAAGTGGACTTGTTGGCCCACAGAAAACCTCTGCGCATTCAATGTTGGAGTTGATGGCATCACCACAGCTCTCCGCTAAGGCGGAATTTGCGTATCGAGTTTCAGTGCCTTTAGGTGTCATCGTTTTTACAGTCTTGGCGTTTGTGTTATCAAAATCTGAGCCGCGAAAAGAAGTGCATGGCCGTTTAGGTTTTGCGATTTTGACTTACTTTATATTTTTCAATTTACAGCGAGTGGGTGAGCGCTGGATTGTGCAAGATGTTGTGCCACATCAGATTGGTTTGTTTTGGTTGCTTGCTTTGATGCTCGCTATTGCGGGCATCGTAATGTTTTTTGATTCCGTGAAATGGCGAAAGCTTCGTCAGCAATTGCTCAGTGGTATTCAGTCATGACGATCTTAGAGCGTTATGTTGCCAGAACGGTCACCCGTGCCACTTTAACGACCTTGATTGCGCTAGTGGCGTTGTTAGTACTGTTTAATTTTATTGATGAGTTTGAAGATGTTGGGCGTGGCTACGAGACGCTTGATGCCTTTATTGTGGGTAGCTTATCTGCACCGCGCTATTTATATGAGCTATTTCCCGTGGCGGTGCTGATTGGTGCGCTTTTGGCGCTCGGTGGATTGGCAAGTCACAGTGAAATAACCGCGATGCGATCCGTGGGATTTTCGAGCAATCATCTTCTTAAAGCCTTGCTCAAGATGGGCGCCGTATTGATGGCTATTGTTGCACTGATGGGTGAGTATTTTGGTCCTATCGCGGAGAACTTTGCTCAGGATTATCGTCACGCAAAACTCCATGGCACGGTTGTGATGCGGTCTCGCCATGGTTTCTGGGCGCGCGAGGGTGATTCGTTTGTGAATATCCGTCGGGTTGCCAATGGTTCGACTATTCAACAAGTTAAAATCTACGACTTTAAGAAAGACAACACGTTATCTTTGGCTACCTCTGCGAACAGTGGTGAGCATATCAATGAAGAATGGAAACTCAAAGATATCCAACAGACCGAGTTCACCGCGTTATCGCTATCGAATCGTCAATTGGAATCAGCCACATGGAAATCTCAGTTTGACCCAAGTGTTCTAGCGGTGGCAGTTGTTCGGCCTACAATGCTTTCAACAACAGAGCTGATTGAATACATCGACTTTTTAGATCACAACGGCCAGAACGCCAATGAGTACGAAGTCGCTTTGTGGACTAAGTTGGCAACACCCATTGCCTCGATTGTCATGTTGGTATTGGCTGTTCCTTTTGCGCTAGGCAACCAACGTGATGCCTCGCGAGGCAAACGGATCTTTACAGGTATGATTCTTGGCGCGAGTTTTTATCTATTAAGTCGTGCCATGTCGTATGTGGCGGTCGCATACAGTGTCAGCCCTGGCTTGATGGTTATCATTCCATCACTGGTTTTCTTAGGCTCTGCGCTCTGGCTACTTAAGCGCGTGCGCTAAGATTTATTGCGCTTTTGCACCATGACCAATCGAGTATTCGATAGCAGGTCATGCCAACTACGATTCTCTTTATCAAATAACACCCAAATAAAACCAAGCCCAAGAGGCAGCCACGACAATAGGGCGGCAAGGTAACGTTTGATCGTTGCTAATCGAGAGATGGGATCACCATTTAGATCAACAATTTTGATGCGCCATGAGCGCATGCCAAGTGTCTGCCCGCCATGCATCCAAAACCACGCGAAGAAGACCCATGGGCTGAGCAAAAGATAGCTTTGCAACACAAGATAATTACCGTCACCAACATGATCCATCAGGGCATTTCTGATAACGGCATCTAGTGTGGTTCCGATCAGCCAAATGGCAGCAATAAGCCAGAAATCATAGAAAATAGCGGCCAAAATACGCAAAAGACCCGGTCTAACGGCGTTTTCCAATTTTTCCGACATTTAGGGTAATTCCCCGGTTAACTTGGTAGGGCTCAGGATAGCCGAACTAGCTTTTGAGTTCATATGATTGCATTCCTTAAGGGAGATGACTCATGGCGCAATTGTCAGAACATTCGGATATCACACCACATGAGGTGGTGGTTTCTTGTGCTCGATTTGGCTTGTTCCGTGCATTCATGGTTCGCTTAGATGATCAGCATCTCTTTCTGAAGTCCGATCTCACGCGCTTGTGCCTTTCTGAAAAGGCAGAAATTCTCATGACGCACCAAGATGAAGGTCAGGAATGGACGGAGAAACTTTTTGTCAAAGTTCTTGAGACAGGTCCATCAGGTTCTCTCGTCGAGATTATAGAAATGGCATCCCATCAAGGAAGAGCTATTGAAAGCCATGCCTTTTTATTTAATCAAACCCAACACTAAGCATATCGTTCCTTTTATAAGCTTCTGACATAATTCCTCCATGGTGCAGTCTCGTTCGTGGTTGCGAGGTTTTCTTCGTAGCTTGCCTTTGCCGATTTTTGTGTTGTTGTTTGGCCTATTGGCCGGCATCAGTGTGCTTTGGCTCGTTGATAGGCATCAGTCGGGAGCCTTGCAAGATATCTTTGACGAAACGCTTCAGACGCGTTTGGAGTCCGCATCCCGCCAAGCGCTGATCAATTTCGATGAGCATAAGCAGTCTTATGTGTATTTGATGCGCCTTTTGGCAAATCACCGACGTATGGCGACCTACATGGACCTAACGTTCTGGGGTCCTTTTACTACCGTTTTTGAAGATCGAAAAGAGTTACCGCCTTGGATGCCGCTTCAGCAGTTTTGGCGTCAGCTCGCGCAGCCAACCTATCTAATCTTGATGGACTTAGATGGCAACATGCGTGAAGGCTTCAGTCCAAAAGGTCTACCTATTCCTACTGGCTTACTTGAAGATCAGGCATTTGTCATGGCGAGTCGAGGTGAGAAGTCTTTTGTGACCACCTTAGGTGGTGCGCCTTATTTTGTGGTGACTGAACCGATTTGGGATACCGGCCCAGAAATGATGGGGCACTTGGTGATGTTGCTGCGAGTCGATAGTGACTTTTTAGCAGCCTCCCAGCAGGGTGGTACCGATAACCAAGCAATTGTTGCGATAACAGAGCCCGAGGGTAAAAAACTCCTCGCTACCAGTGATACGGCACGAGTCGATGCGGGCGAAGATGTTGAAATGCTATCGCTTGAATACCTGATTACGACTCAGTCATTTACGCAGTATGACGATGCGGACTTGAACTTGTTATTCATGACACTGATGCCGCGCTCAAGCTTTTTAGCAACCTCTGAGAAGGTGATAGATCTTGAGCGTAAGCAAAGAGCAGTGGGTGCAGGCGCAATCATTGTGACCTTCATGGCTGTGGTGTTATTGATTTCAGGTCGAATCAACCGCGTTCTACGTCGCTTACAGGAATTCGCGTCACGAGCATTGGGTGATACACCTGAGAAGACGCAATCAAAAACCGGTAACCAGCTTTTGATTCTGGAAGAGCGTGTCCGAGATGTTATCGACTTGGTCTTGACCGCACGTGAGCGCACGCGGAGTCAACACGAAAGCCAAGTAGAGCAGCTTGAATCATTACGGGCGGCAGCTATGTCTGCTTCAGCAGATGGCATGATCACAATCGACTATGCCGGTAATGTAATTGATATGAATGCCACAGCAGAACGACAGCTTGATAGGCGATTATCACAAGTCCTGGGATTAGAGCTTTCACGTCTTGCTTTTGATGCCTCATCAGCAAAGCGATTTAATGAGATGCTGGAGAGTTATCAAGCGCCGCTTGAAAAGCTACCCATTCAGTCCGATGAGTTACAAGGCTTTCCCAAGGATGGCCACTCGAGTGATTTTGAGGTCTCTCTAACGCCAGTACACCTTGAGGATGATTTGCTCTTCACTGTTACTTTGCGTGACGTGGGTGATCGTAAAGCCAGAGAGCGTGAGATTGCCGCTTTGGCAGCATTCTCAGCTGAGAGTCCCTCGCCAATTCTCCGTATTAATCAGCGCGGCGTTATCGTTTATGCCAATACCCCGAGTGAGCCCCTGCTGAAGTATTGGAACTGTCGACCTGCGCAGACCTTGCCGCTTTATTGGCGAACAATCGTGATGCGGGTGTTGGAAGAAAATACAGACTACGAAACCGAGATTGAGACATCTAATCACCGCTTTTCTTTACTAATGACCCCAGTTAAAGACGTGGAGTACGTGAATATCTATGCACGCGATATCACTGCACAGCGCTTAGCAGAAGATGAATTGCAGCGTCGTCAGGATGAATTAGTGCACGTGGCTCGTTTGAGCACGATGGGGGAAATGTCGACCGGTATTGCGCATGAACTCAATCAGCCTTTGTCAGCTATCAGTAATTTTGCAAATGGTTGTGTTCGACGTTTGAATAGTGATGTGGGCACCAAAGAGGATTTGGTTAAAGCACTTGAGCAGATTGCAGCCCAATCTAAGCGCGCGGCAGAAATTATTAAACGTTTACGTGCATTAGTGACTAAGCAGCAAACGATTCGACAACATATCAATCTTAATGAGATTGTTAATGAGGTCTGTGAGCTTGTGGCGCACGATATTCGTAAAGACAAAATCTCGTTAGAGAAAAAGCTGATTGATCAGCCGTTATGGGTCGATGTTGATACGGTGCAAATCGAGCAAGTCTTGATTAATCTGGTTCGAAATGCAATTGATGCGATGCAGGTTCGTGTTCAGAGTGAACGTCGGTTACTGATTGAAACGAGTTTTACAGAAGATGATCGTGCGCAAATTCGAATTAAAGATGATGGCGCAGGCATTCCAGAAGAGCAGCTGATTAAATTGTTTGATGCCTTCTACACCACTAAAGAACATGGTATGGGTATGGGGCTTGCGATTACCAAGACCATAGTGGAAGAGCACTCTGGTAAGATTTATGCCAATTCTAAAGTGGGCAAGGGCAGTACGTTTTACGTAGAGCTGCCGTTAAGTTCAGATAACAAAGTGGACGAGGAATAAACATGGAAGCACAAGCGAATGCTGCAACCAGTATTTGGGTGGTGGATGATGATGAGGCAATGCGAAGCTCATTGCAGTGGTTGATCGAATCGGTCGGAATGAATGTTCAGGCGTATACCTCAGCAGATGAATTTTTAGCTTCTCATTACCCAGGTCGTCATGGCGTTCTTTTGTTGGATGTTCGCATGCCGGGTATGAGTGGTCTTGAGCTACTAGAGCAACTAACGAAAGAGCAAATGGTACCGCCGACGATTATTATTACCGGTCATGGTGATGTGCCTATGGCGGTACGTGCAATGAAGCAGGGTGCCATCGACTTTATTGAAAAGCCTTTCAATGACGAGGTGCTACTTGATGCAATACGTCGTGCAGTGAACTCTGCAGAGCAGCAACGCTCAAGTAAAGCACTTGTTGCTGATTTAGCAGCGCGCTTCGCTAATCTCACGCCACGTGAGCACGAAGTGATGGATATGGTTACAGCTGGTCAGTCAAATAAAGAGATTGCGAACGCCTTGGGTGTTTCAGCAAAAACTGTTGAGGCTCACCGTGCGCGAGTGATGGAAAAGATGCAGGCTAGTTCACTTGCTGAGCTTGTACGTATGTCGATCTCGGTCGAAAAACTCTAACTAATGCATTAAAAGAAAAGGCGCCGGTTGGCGCCTTTTTTGTTTAAAGAGGTCTTAGCTCTGTAATTGGCGTGTCGTTTTTCTTTTCGACTTTCGAGTACAAGTCATACAAGGCTGCCTGCAATGCCTCTTCCATCACCGGATGGTAGAAAGGCATCTGCAAGAGATCACCAACAGTCAGTTCCTGCTGAATTGACCAGGCCAGAATATGTGCGAGATGTTCACCACGGACGGTAATCATCTCAGCGCCTAGCATTTTGCCACTGGCTTTATCTGCGTAAACGCGAATAAGACCGCGATTGTTTGCCATGATCAGTGCACGCCCAACGGGAGCGATCATCATGCTACCAACGGCAGTGGTTTCAGGATCGAGTTCTGCAAAGCAAGCTCCCACCTGAATGATGTTGGGATCGCTGAAGACAATATTGAGAGGTGTTTTGCGTTTAAAGGCGGTATTGCTACCGGTAGCAGCGTTATACCCGGCAATTTTGCCTTCATCGCCAGCCTCGTGAAGAAGAGGGCGGTCGCCATCAATATCGCCAGCAAGATAAATTGGGCTAT
Source organism: Gammaproteobacteria bacterium (assembly GCA_008080925.1). GTDB lineage: Bacteria > Pseudomonadota > Gammaproteobacteria > Chromatiales > Chromatiaceae > VMDJ01. Next base: position 5,693 of record VMDJ01000099.1, on the reverse strand, counting down.
CACCCACTTGCATGGTGTTTGGGTTGTATACAGGGATACCTCTATCGTTGAGTTCAACGCCAGCGGCCGCTAGATCAAGCGATTCCACGTTAGGAGTTCTACCTAAACTCGCAAAGACTTTATCAACTACCACGCTGTTGTCGCCTGCAGTGACCTTAATACGTCCATCTTCCGCACGGCTCAATTCAGCTGCAGCACCTAGCCAGATAGGGAAGCCTTTACCCATGATAGTGACAGCTTGTTCGTTGACTTCTGGATCAGTTAAACCGCCAATGGTGTTTGCCATGTCGATACCGGTGACATCAACACCCATACGACTCATGGATTGGCCGATCTCAAGACCGATAACGCCAAGACCGATGACGACAGCTGAGCTTGGTAGTGTTTCAAGTTCGAAGAATTCATCAGTGGTGATAATGTCATCACGGAACTCATTCCATGCGTCAGGAATGATTGGGCGAGAGCCGGTAGCAATCACGATGCGTTCTGCACGGATGCGTTGGCCGCTAGTGGTTTCTAGTAGGTTGGGCTCGATAAATTTGGCGTACTCATCGATGAGTAGCCCTTCTGGAAAGTTGTCCGAGCTATTTGAAAGCACGCGATCAACGAAGTTGTCACGTAAATCACGGACATACTCCATCGCCTCTTTGGTATCGAGAGACAATGATTCGCCGCCTTCAAGACCAAAGCGCGAATAGACTTCGCGACGATGGAAATCTTCAGCGACTTGAATAGCTGCTTTGGATGGCATACAGCCAACACGTGCGCAGGTGGTGCCAAGTTCACCACCGTCAATGACTACCACGTTTTTACCTGCAGGACGGACCTTACTCAGGGTGTTAAGGCCGGCACTACCACAACCCAAGATAGCAACTTCTACCTGACGCTCTTCCACTGTGATTTCCTCTCAATGTTTTAAATTGAGATGCATGTTACCGCAGCAGCAGAACTGAGGGGCTTATCACTGTTCGGGAAAGGGTTAATCAGCATTCAGAAGATTGCATTGCAGCCGAAAAAGTGAGCCCAGTTAATCACTCTGTTGTTTACATCATGAAAGCGCTTGTTAAAACCTTCTTTTTGATCAATATCTTAGCGGCGAGTCAGCTGTATGCTGATGTGATTGAGTTATCAGACGAACTGACAGTGAGTGAGTTATATCAATCGATGGATCATCGATTCTCACGTGATGTAGGTTTGAGTCAAAATCAAGATTGGCGTATCGAATCACTTTGGCGGAGTACAGCTCATGTAATTTTCGACAAGGAAGCGCGGTTGGCAGATCGCCAAGAACCGTAAGTCGTTACTGCCGGTATTCTTAATGCGTTGAGCGACGCCAGCAGGAATAACCACCACATCTCCAACGCTCACCTCAAAAGCCTCTTTGCCGACTTCGGCAAGACCCTCACCATCCAAGATCACATAACGTTCTTCAGTATCTTTTAAACAGTGCCATGCGGTGATGCCCTCAGTAGGGACGCGTGCTTGGGCAATAGATAGCTGTGGGTGATCAGGATCATTCAATTGCTCTTTAATGAAGCAGCCTTCTTCGAACCAATATTCATCAGATATCGCAGCAGAGTAGTGCAGCTTAGAGGTTGGCATGCGTACCCGGATTAAAAATACGTTTTGGGTCGAAGGTTTCTTTAAGTCGTTTTTGAATTGGGCCTAAAGCAACTTGTGATGACATTGCCCACGGTTCGGGTAAAGCATTGCCATAAAACTGTTTCGCGTGACCTTTGAGGTTTAACGCTTCAGCTTTGATTTGCTCAGGCGCGGCATTAGATATAATCCATCGTTGACCGCCTGCCCAATCGATGAGCGTCGAGTCTGCGCAAGCGAGTGATGGTGCAGCTGGTGGTAGAGAAATACGCCATACAGGCTGGGAGCGATCAAAGAAATCGAGTTGATGGTCACGTAAGCGTTCCCAAAACGTGTTGTTCTCCGCAAGGCGTTCGCCACCGATTTTTTTGCTCCATGCATTCACGCTCGCATGAGCACCTGATAAACGAATGTACAACTGTCCATTGGCGAAACAGACACCACTGAGTGGTATTGGTTTAGCAGCAAGCTCTCGCATCGTTTGATGCGCTTCTGTTTCGCTGAGGTTCTGAGTCAAAGTGATGGTTTTACTCGGCGCGGGTAGCACTTTCAGTGAGACCTCAAGGAGTACGCCCAGACTTCCCTGAGCACCAGCCATCAAACGTGAAACGTCATAGCCGGCGACGTTCTTCATCACCTCGCCACCAAATCGCATCACATCACCGGTGCCAGTTAATAAACGACAACCTAATAGAACATCACGAGGTGCGCCACCCCAGGGACGACGAGGACCTCCCATACCGCTAGCAACTGCGCCACCAATCGTGGTGTTTTCGCTAAAGTGAGGTGGCTCAAAAGATAAGTACTGACCGTTATCCGCAAGCAGCTTTTCAATTTCTACGATTGGTGTGCCAGCGCGAGCAGTGAGAACAAGCTCGGTTGGCTCATAATTGACAACGCCAGCATGTGAGGTCATTTCAAGCGTGTCATTAGCAGTACACGCTTGTAAGAAGTCTTTACTGTTTCCGCCAACAATTTTCAGTGTTGAATTATTTGTGTGCGCGGATTGAACCTGATCGATAAGTTGCTGTGTGTTATCAGACATCAGAAGCGCTCCAAGTGAGGGAAGCGCATATCGCCTTGACTGATATGCATCGCACCAAACTCAGCACAACGATTTAATGTTGGTATTGCTTTACCTGGGTTCAATAAACCCTGCTGATCAAACGCGGCTTTCACGGCATGGAAAAGCGTGATCTCTTCAGGTGGGAACTGCGCACACATTTGATTGATCTTTTCTAGACCAACGCCATGCTCACCTGTAATTGAGCCACCCACTTCAACACAAGCTTCTAAGATCTTGCCGCCGAAAGCTTCAGCACGTTCGATCTCACCTGGCTCATTACCGTTATAAAGAATGAGGGGGTGAAGATTGCCATCACCGGCATGGAATACGTTAGCTGCACGCAAGCCATAGACTTCACCAAGGCGATTAATCTCACGCAGGATATAAGGCAAATGCTTACGCGGAATGGTTCCATCCATGCAGTAGTAATCGGGTGAGATACGACCCACTGCAGGGAAGGCGGCTTTACGGCCTGCCCAGAAGCGAGCGCGTTCGTTATCGTCTTTTGCGGTACGTACCTCAGTTGCACCTGAGTCAGTCAATCGCTGACGCACACGAGCGATCTCTTCAGAGACCTCTTCGTTATCTCCATCCACTTCGCATAACAAGATGGCAGCCGCTTCAACAGGGTAACCGGCATGCACAAAATCTTCTGCAGCTTGCAGGGATGGCTGATCCATCATTTCAAGCCCGGCGGGCAAAATTCCCTCCGCAATCAGATCAGCAACCGCTTGTCCGGCTGTTTCAACATGATCGAATGCGGCCATAACAACCTGTGCACGCTCTTGAATAGGCAATAGCTTGACGGTGATCTCAACCACAATGCCTAGCATGCCTTCAGAGCCAGTGATTAACGCCAGAAGATCAAAGCCTTCAGCATCCAGACCGCCACTACCTAGAGTGACTAGCTCGCCCTCAGCGGTGACAATGGTCACACTTAGTAGATTGTTAACTGTTAAGCCATACTTTAAGCAATGCACGCCGCCTGCATTCTCTGCAACATTGCCGCCAATACTGCAGGCAATTTGTGAGGAGGGGTCGGGTGCGTAATACAAACCAAACGGTTTAGCGGCTTCACTGATCGCTAGGTTACGAACGCCCGGTTGAACGGTAGCGCAGAGGTTGGGTTTGTCGATATCGAGTATTTGATTGAAGCGCGCAAGACTCAGTAGAACGCCATTTTCTAAGGGCAGTGCACCACCAGAAAGACCAGTACCGGCACCACGTGCAACCACAGGTACTTGTTCTGCATGACAGATACGCATGATCTTTTGCACATCATCAATTGTTTCGGGTAGCACAACGATCAAAGGCAGATGTCGGTAGGCGGCTAAGCCGTCGCACTCATAAGGCTTTCGCTCGGACTCTTCTGCCAAAACAAAGGCAGGATCCACAAAAGATTTAAATTGGTCTGCGAGGCGCTCGCGTAGTGCGGATGTGTCTTGTGTGCTCATAACCCTATGATGCCGGAATAACTCCCCATATACTGCACTCATTGTCCAAATTTGGGGGGTGACATGGAAGAGCGACCAGCAATATTTCTGATCTCAGATCGTACGGGTATTACGATTGAGAAGCTTGTACACACACTGCTGACGCAATTTGATAATGCCACCACAGATGCGCATTTCCGTGCCTTCCAAGACACCCCCGAGAAAATCTCCAAATTAGTCGATGAGATCGATACGTTTGCCGAGCGCGAAGGTGTGGCGCCGCTCGTTTTCTCAAGTGTTGTAGATGAATCGTTACGCAAACAGTTAAAAACAGCGAAAACGGAGATTGTCGATATCTTCGATATCTTTTTGCCTAATCTCTCAACGGCATTGCATAAGCCGATGAACCAGAACGTGGGTAAAGCCCACGGTATGGGAACGGAGAGCGAATACGAGCGTCGGGTCGAGGCAGTTAACTATGCCTTGTCCTATGATGATGGTGCGCGGATAAAAGGCTTAGATAAAGCTGACCTGATTTTAATGGGTGTGTCGCGCAGTGGTAAAACGCCAACCTGCTTGTATTTAGCGATGCAGTACAAAGTCCTCGCGGCAAACTATCCGCTGACCGAAGATGATTTTATGGAAGGTCGGTTGCCAGAGCCGCTTAAGCCCTTTAAAGAAAAACTCTTTGGTTTGAGTATCACACCTGAGCGTCTGCATCAGATTCGTGAAGAGCGTCGCCCTGGATCGAAGTACGCGAGTATTGATCAATGTCGCCGTGAGATCACCGCCGCTGAATCGCTATATCGTCAGCAGGGTATTCAGTTTGTTGATTCAACCGCTGTGTCGATTGAAGAACTCGCCATTGCGGTGATGCAACAGATCGGCATGAAGCGTGGTGTTTAAGTGATCACGTCCGGTGCTTTTCGTCCGGTAATCGCTTCAATCTGACTGACCTCTAAAGCTATCGCAACCAATTCGCTAAGAGCTTCTTCGCTCGGAAGATGCTGCTTGCTGATATCCGCTTCATAGCTCTCGAGATAAACACGAATGGTCGCGCCTTGGGTGCCTGTTCCCGATAGTCGGAAAACCAATCGAGCGCCATCACTAAAGCCAATACGTAGGCCTTGATGCGATGACACTGAGTTATCGATTGGATCTGTGTAGGAAAAATTATCGGCATAGCTGACTTCACGACCGTGAAGTTGCGAACCAATTAGCTTGGGTAGCTGAGCTTCCAGTTGATCCATGACTGTCTTGGCCTTATCGCTTTCAACCTCTTCATAGTCATGACGCACATAATAGTTACGACCATAAGTTGCCCAATGCTCATCTAAAATACTTTGCACGCTAGTGCCTTTCTTTGCGATGAGATTCAGCCAAGCGAGCACTGCCCATAGGCCGTCTTTTTCGCGCACATGGTTTGAGCCTGTGCCAAAACTCTCTTCACCACAAAAAGCGATGCGACCAGCATCGAGGAGATTGCCGAAGAACTTCCAGCCGGTGGGCGTCTGGAAACATTCAATACCTAGCTTTTCAGCAACGCGATCGGTGGCCTGGCTAGTTGGCATAGACCGCGCCACACCTGGAATGCC